>DSBT01000194.1 GCA_011045915.1 Mesotoga infera | reverse complement strand
TTTATACCAAACAGTAATAGTAAAAGGTTGCCCTGAAGTCAGAACGATAGCCTCAAAATCGTATGTATCTTGAGCATAAAGCTCTACAGACCCACTGTGCCAAGATGACACTGGACACTTTTCTACATAATTTTTAAGTAGTAAAGGAAGGTGATTTATGAAAGAAGATCGTAAGGTAATTGATATTGGTGAATTGGAAGGAGACCGTAGGTCGACTGAAGATTCACCAATATCTAAAGAGCGGAATAGTATCATCACTGAAGTGAAACCCAGAAGAAAGAGAAGGAAAATCTCTAAGGAAATGAAACTCCGGATCCTGAAAGAAATCGATGAGAGTACTAAACCAGGGCAGATTGGTGCTATCCTGAGAAGAGAGGGTTTATACTACTCAAATATTTCAGCCTGGAGAGAGCAATTGACCAGAAACAACCTGGGCAAGAAATTGAACGAAAAGGCTTTGAAACAGATCAGTGATCTCCAGAAGGAAAATATAAAACTCAATCGGGAGTTGAAACATTCTAAACTCATAATCGAAGCGCAAAAAAAAATTTTGGCGATCATAGAAGAGAACGACGAGTCTTAACGATTCAGGAAACAGTTAGTGTGGTAAAAGATATATCTTTGGAATTAGGTATTGAGAAAGCTTGTCGGGAATTGGGTGTTTCTCGCTCGAACTATTATTATTGGCAGAAAACTCGCAGAGTGACTCAAATAGTTAAACAGAGACTTCCTGATTTCGCTTATTCTCCTATCCAAAGAGAATCGATATTACAGATCATGAATTCCGAGACCTATATGAATCAGAGTCCTTATCAGATATATGCCTCTCTTTTAGACGAGGGGAAATATCTTTGTTCAGTCCGGACTATGTACAGGATCTTAGCTGAGAAAGATCAACTTGTTGAAAGAAGATCAATAAGACCCTGTTATAATTCTGTAAAACCTGAACTGTTGGCTACCCGTCCCAATGAAGTATGGAGTTGGGATATAACAAAGCTGAAGGCTCAAGAGAGTTGGGCATATTTCTATCTATATGTGATTCTTGATATCTTTAGCCGCTTTGTTGTTGGCTGGATGGTAGCATATCGAGAAAGTTCGGCTCTTGCTAAACATCTGATTGAAGAGACCTGTCGAAGGCAAAAGATTCAGCAAGGACAACTAACCATCCATGCAGACCGGGGAAGTAGCATGAAATCGAAACCGGTAGCCTTCTTACTTAGCGATCTTGGCATTACCAAGTCCCACTCCAGACCGTATAACAGCAACGATAACCCCTATTCCGAGTCACATTTTAAGACGGTGAAATACAATCCTGAATTTCCCGGAAGGTTCTATTCAATGACGGAATGCAGAGATTTCTGCAATAAGTTTTTCGATTGGTATAATGCTAAACACTATCATTCAGGTATTGGTTTTCTAACGCCGGAATCAATTCATTATGGTTTTGCACAAGAAATATTGGATAAGAGATATAAAGTCCTCCTGGATGCTTACTATCAAAATCCTGAACGATTCAGGTTCAAGAAACCGAAAGAGAAATTTGTCCACCAAACAGTGTGGATTAATAAACCCGATAATGTCGAAGATATGGAGAGATCAAGTGCTTAATTTTAACTCAAAAAGTGTCCAAAACCTCTTGACACATTCCGTAAAGAAGTGCTATCAGAAAAAGAAATCGAACCTTTAAGTATAAGTCCAAAGCAGGTTATTAGTGGTGGTAGCAGTAATAATTTGGTATTTTTTACAT
>DSBT01000193.1 GCA_011045915.1 Mesotoga infera | reverse complement strand
GAACGTTCCGGTTGACGCAATGCCTGTGAGAAACAACAGGAATGCAGAGAATGCAGATCCCCTCGAGATGTTTCCCGAAGAAGTACTTCTGCAGTTGATAGAGGAATGGGAAACGGCCGCTTCCAGCGAAACCATAGATGCGACCAACCTTGAGTCAGTCTATTCTGAAAGCAAAACGCAAGAAGAAAACGTCACCGTTGTAAGGGGCCATGAAATCACCACCAAAATGAGGGAATGGATACTCCAAAAAATGGAAAGCCAGATGGCAAACATAGCATTTCAAGACCGCAACGCTCAAAATCCCGATGCCATGAGATTTGGAAATGCAAGAGAGGAAGGAATGCAGAATATGCAGCCTCCTCAAGTGATTCCCGATTCCGATGCGACGGGGAGCGTTGATGCGAGAGCAAATATGCAACCCCCGGAGAATATGGCCGACTTCGGCATGGGAGACAGGGCAAGAGGAGAGGTTGAGCAAATCCCCGTAAAGGAGTCCGACGATTTGACTCAAAGCGATACCATCACAATATATGCCTCCTTGCTCGCTCTGGGCTTGTCGATTACGATTCTCAAGTTGAAACGCAAAATCTAGGCTGGGCGATGATTTTGGCTGCCTGGGCAGGGCTTTGCAGTAGCGGAGGACGTCTCTTGGCAGTAGTCAGCGAAGTCTTGGTCTTGAATGCGCGTGGGTTCGGATATTGTCGGCAAACGGATTCTTGGCCTTTGACGGTAAGTGGTGAACCGTATTTCAGAGCGCTCACGCTCAAGAGAAGATTAAGGTACCGGATTCAAAACGAAGGATCTCCCTCTCGGGAGACCCTTAACCATTTTCGGAGCTTATGGAACGGTTATGGAAGTGGCAGCCCCACGGGGAATCGAACCCCGACCTTCGGACTGAGAATCCGGTGGACTAGCCGTTATCCTATGGGGCCGAACAGAAATAATATTATCATGGTCTCTGGCTTTTGTAAACACCCCTGCTTAAGAGATATAATCATTTTGAGGAGGTGTTTCGGTGTTTGTCAGACGGTGGTTTTCTCTGGACGCTAGGGCGAACGTTGTTATATGTCATGGAATCGGTGAGCATAGCGGAAGATATGAAAGTTTTGCTTCTTATCTGAGCGGAAATGGATTTGGTGTATTTGCGACGGACTTTGCCGGTCACGGTATGCAGGCCGGAACGAGAGGCTTCATCACGTCGTTCGGCGATTTCACTTCCGCTGTCAAGCAGCTTGCAGACGGTGTGAAGAAAGTTCAGCCAGATCTTCCCGTCTTCATTTTCGGCCACAGTATGGGCGGGCTTATCGCCACAAGGGTCGTTGAGGAGTATCCGAACTCCTTCAAAGCGGTTGCTATCAGCGCGCCGCATCTATTCTCTGCAAAGGATTCTGTCAAGAACCTGCTCCCTCTGATTTCCATTATCAGAAGAATTGCTCCGAAGGCCACTTTTAGCAGTTCGTCACGATTCACCCCTTCAGATCTTTCTCACAATGAAAGGGCTGTTAAGCGGTATATTGAAGACCCGTATGTTCATGACAGGGTCTCGCCAAATCTCTTCTTCGGTCTTGAAGAGAGTATCGAGATGGCTATGGCTGATGCGAATAAAGTCAGAATCCCTGTTCTGATCGTATACGGTTCGGCAGACAGGGTTGTCGACCCTGTCGGTGCTCAGGAGCTCTACGAGAAGATGGAAACCGAAAAGAAAATACTCGAAATCCCGGGTGGAAAGCACGAGATGTTTGCCGACGAGGAGAGGAGGACTCAGTTCTTCGATGCAATCTCATCGTTTTTCTCAGAGCATATTTGAGTGGATCTCAAGCCAGCGTCTTGAGACCTTTTCATCATGTCTGATCTGTTCTATCAGTTTGTCGAGGGATTCGAATTTAAGCTCCGGCCTTATGAATTCGAGGACTTCCAGTTCGAGCTTTCTGTCGTAGAGGTTTCCGGAATAGTTGAAGAAGTACACTTCGTATTTGACTTCCTCCGATGTGTTTATAGTCGGCCTGAACCCCACATTCAGCAGGCCAAAGTAATCTCTTGAATCTATCTGGGATCTGACAATGTAAACTCCCGATCTTGGTGTTACAAGTCTTTCGTCGCCCCTGTATATGTTTGCGGTTGGGAAGCCTATCTTCGACCCCAGCTGTCTGTCTTTGTAAACGACTCCCCTTATAGTATAATTTTTCCCGAGAAGAGAGTTGACAAGGGCGATATCGCCTTTGGCGAGAGCCTCCCTGATCCAGCTAGAGCTTATTCTTCTGTTGTCGTGCATTGCATCGGGGACTATATCCACCCTGAAATCCCTCTCTTCTGAGAGCTTCTTCAGAAGTCTCACATTTCCTTTTGCGCCGTTTCCGAAGGTAAAATCGCTTCCGACGACAACGACTCTCACACCCTGCTTTATAAGGTTCGAAATGTAGTCTTCAGGCTCGAGGTATCTTATCTCTGACATGTTGGCCGTCATTACCTTTTCGATGCCAGATGACAGAATCAGCTCGAGACGGTGGGTGACCGGATAAATAATTCCGGGGAAATTTGGGAAGTAGTATCCCCATGGATAGACAATCGAAATTGCTACGCTCTGCAGGCCGAGATCTTCGGCAAGATCAACAGTTTTTTGCATGATTGCCCTGTGACCGAGATGAACGCCGTCGAAGTTGCCTATACAAGCTGCATACATATCAGGCACCAAGAACCTTCACGAGTTTTGCCACTCTCTCGACTGAACCCCTTGTCAGAAGGGTCTTTACGAATGAGGAGGTGCGTTCGGATCGCGCTATCGCGATAAGGCGCTCGTCGCTTCCAACAATGCGGATTATCTCATCCTTGGTAAACTTTCCCAGGATACCGGCAACTCCGCCAGCGTAGATCTGTCGGCCAAGCAGGACGTTGACGCTCTCTGAATCGCTAAGGAGTAGACCTGGAAGAAAGTCAACCGCTTCTTCAAGCGAAATAATGGAGATCTGCGAGACGTCGTCGATCTGAAAAGCGCTGTCGACCGAAAACCTTCCTTGCGAGACCCGACGGAGGTTTGTGGCAGTCGCTCCACAGCCGAGCTTATAACCTATGTCCATAACCAAAGACCTTATGTAGGTCCCCTTGGAGACTCTAGCAGTGAAGGTGATCCTTTCTCTCGAACAGCTTATATCCGTCATTGAATAAACTCTCACCGCTCTTGGCGGAAGGTTGATGATCTTTCCCTCCCTTGCAAGCTTGTACAGTCTTTCTCCGTTGTACTTCTTGGCGGAGTACGCGGGAGGCACCTGCAGATACTCTCCTTCAAAAGACTTCAAGACAGTAATTATCTCATCCTCGGAAAGTGCAGGAACTTCTCTCTCTTCGACCGTCTTTCCCGTATTGTCAAATGTGTCTGTTATTCGTCCCAGTTCAAGCTCAGCCTTGTATGTCTTGTCCATATCGAGAAAGTACTCAAGTACTCTCGTCCCTTTTTTTACGCCGGCTATTAGAAGCCCGCTAGCGAAGGGATCAAGTGTTCCTGCATGGCCTATCTTCTTTGTATTCAGTTTCTTGCGAAGAAGGTTGACAACATCGTGAGAGGTTACACCGACTGGCTTGTCAACAAGTACTATTCCATCATTCATCTTCCGTATCGTTCTTCTCCTTTTCGATCTGCTCGAGAAGTTTTGCCACTCTCAAGCTTGCTTCGATTCCGGTATCTTCCTTAAAACGAATCTCGGGGGCTTTGAAAAGCCGGATGTTCTTTGCAATGGCAGTTCTAAAAAACCCCTTGTCTTCATTCAGTTTCTCAACGAGCTTCTTCTTCTTGTCGTCGGGGCCCATAAGACTAACGTACACGGTCGCGAACCGTTTGTCTTTAGTCAGTTCAACCCTGACAATTGAAGCCATACCCAGCGAGTCTTTTTCGCTGGTGTAAGATGATAGAGCTACCGTGAGAACCTTCAATATCTCTGACTCCAACATCTCTCTTCTGTAAGTGCTTGCCATAGCTCTCACCTCCTGGATAATTATAACCTACAAAGCTATTTCGGGAAGTTGCCGGACAAAAATGGATGCAAGGCTGGCTTTGCAGGGAAGTGATGCTGCTGCTTACGCGCCAGGAAACGAAAAAGGGCCAGTCTGCTTACACAGGCCAGTCACCTTCGGTGGCCAGTCACATTGGCGGAGAATCTTCCTCCGCCAGTGAAGGCTTCGCCTTCGTCAGTACCACTTCGTGATGCCAGTCTCAGCTTTCAGCTGAGCCCGGTCACTGTATACAGTGGCGAGCGCCCGAACTAACTCGTGCGGAGCAAAAGGAGAGATCCCGTGCAGTTGTATCACGGGATGACAAAGAGAGTGGATCTAGGGAGGCTCATTGGTGAGACTCATAACCGTACGCCTTCGCCGCGACAGTCTTTTCTTGCCTTAGAGTAGCTGGCATGCTACTGGCCAGGATCTCGTCCTTTGGAGCGTTTTAAGACCAGATCCCGATCAGTTGCATATCGGGATGACCCTGAACAGGAGATTATCAGGGCAGGCTAAGTGGATGGATTCCAGGGCAGAGTTTGTGGGATGACGAAGCGAGTAAATTCCAGGGCGGACTCTGCGGGATGACCCTGAACAACCCCCAAGCAGGAGCCCCAAACAGGAGCACTTTGTGCAGGCTCACTGTGGCAGGCTATATGGGATGATAAAGCAAAGAGTTGGTGCAAGTTGCCGGGGACAAAAGTCTTTTCTTGTTTCACATTGTTCCCTTTGGTTAAGTCATTCTGAGATGATCCTGCTCAGAATCCCGCTCTTCTCGCGAGTTCAGTGAACATCTCGATCATGCTCTTTCTCGCTTGATCTTAACCAAGGACGGGTTCATGATTTTGGGAAGGACCAAGAACGCTTTTCAGCAGTGCAAAGCGTTTTTTCCATCGATCAGCGAGTTCTCTGTTTTTAGCATGCAGCGGTTCTAATGCTTGCAACATGGAACTTGCATCTTGAAACTGATCTTTTGCTCTTTCCAACCCATGTCTTTACCCTCGACCACGTTTTCTTCGGGGTTCTCTCGTTTTGAACTCTGCCAGTTTCTATCGGCTATATCCGATTGTCTTCTTTGAACTGCAGATGTGTGCTCTAAGAAATGGTTATAGAATTCGTGTTCTCTTTTGATGAAAGACAAGTGTTCCCATGAACTTAGGCGCAAATGTACCCTTAGAAGTGGAAAATCGACCCTATACTCTTATCGGAAAGAGAGAAACGGTCATTCGCAAGTGGTCCAGTTTGATCATAAAAGGGCCCAGACCCGAGAAGAGAGGGGGGGCGGAACCCCCCCTTTCACTAAGTAAATTTGCTGTCCCATTCCATTGTGAGGTGGGTTCAATGAAGAGAGTAGTCGTTACAGCAGATTCACATTTTCCTACGAAAAGCGATTGTGGGTTCGCGATGATAGATGTTAGCAACCCCTTTGATCCTGTCGTGATTAGCAGAAACAGACTACCAGATCACTGTGGAAGTTTCGCAAGTAGTAACGACGCGCTCTATTGCAGTATTCCGGGCAGTTTCTTGATCTTTGACATCTCTGATCCTTTTTTGCCGAAGTTGATTTCAAGACTCAAGGCAAACGGCGGCTGCCAGATAGTGATATCGCAGAAAAAGGGCCGCGTGTTTATCGCGGACTGGAAGAACGGAGTTTTAGTCATCGACGTGAGCAATTCCTTTGAACCGAAGATAATCGGAAGAATGGGATGCAATGGCGATGAAAAGAATACAGGGGAGATCAATCCTTACGGAGTATCTGGTCTTACGATAAGGGACAAATTGCTATTTGCTTCGATTATGGACTACGATATGCTCCAGAACAGAGAGGCTCTATACGTTTTTGACATCTCGAAACCGGGCAACCCAAAATGGATCGCTAGAGTAAATACTTTTCCATGTCGTGGCCACGGCATTGTGTTGAAAAGGAACTGCGTTGTCATTGTCGGCCTGAGAAGCACGATGGTAATTGATATCTCCAGGCCGGAGGAACCTGCGGTTATTTCCTTGATCGAGACTCCCGACCGTTTTGGCATGAATCCATGGCTTTCAGGCGATTTTCTCTATGTACCTGAGATTGTTTATGAGCCCAACAGAAGACTCGCTGGATTAAGAATCTTCGACATATCCAATCCTCTGCATTTGAAGTGTGTAAGCGAGCTTCTCATTCCGGCAAGAGCAGCAACGAACGTTAAGGTGGTAGGCAGTTTAGCCTATCTTGCCTGTCAGTGTGGTATTGCAATAGTTGATGTTTCCAATCCCGAAAAGCCTGTCTTGTTGAATCTCTGCTCACCTTGTGAAGTTAACAGAATAGCCGAAGGAATAGAGGTAATTGACTATCGTGATGAAGTGTTTAAAGAAAGAGAACGGGTTTCTTAAACCATAGGTTTAAGTCTCGACACGATTACAGGAGGTGTTTGGTATGAAAAGGGTAATGATTCTTCTGGTAAGCTTCGTAGTGTTGCTCTCGATAAGTGTTTTGGCTATCCCGGAAACAGGGACGTTTTTCGAAGGTGGAGCGGGTCCGTTGATGCTGGTGGAGAATGCTCCCCTGAACAGGTATCACGCTTCACAGATTACCGAGGTCTACATTCATTCTTTGAACGGTGACGTCATGGTCGCGGTTAATGAAAACTGTAGTGATTTCTGCAGTTGTGCATCGAGATGTTTGCTCTGGCAAGAAGTATGTAGGACGGCAATCGAGAGAGGCCTTTCGCTTTCAACAAGTGACAGGATAATTGTCTTCTACATCGAAAAAGGCGTGGAGAAGGTGGCGGTACTGGCCGCAAATGAGTGGGATTTCGCGCATGACTATGGAACTACTATTGAAGCCTGATTATCTCGTACTATTTAGATGACTCTCTAAGGTTTGGATAAGTGTGCAGGTAATGATTCGATGTAGCAATGGATTCTTTTCTGAAGGAGGTGCAAAATAAAATGAGAAAGACTTTCATAATAATTTTCTTGCTGATAACGATAGTAGCCTCACTGGCAATTGCGAGATACGATCTCGATGGAACTTTGACAGTAACACAAGCGTACGTCAACACAGCCGGGGGTGGCTACAAACTGGATATCTCTCAAATCTGCTTGCATCTCCTTTACGAAATTGGAATTGATGTGCTCTGGAAAGAGGTTTTCTTGGGAGCAGAAAAGTACGGCTGCGTTCTCTGCCCCTTCGATAAGGTAATAGTCTTCTTCAAAGACGAAACCGGTCTGGAAAGCGCGGCAGTTGTCGCCGCGGATAAAGACAGATTTGCTCAAGAGTTTTTGAACGGCGTTCCCACTTATCTTACACTGTGATACAAGTCTCGATAAAAAGAGTACAAAACCCTTTTCCCTTCTAACTAGAGGATCGGCCCGCATAGCGGGCCAGTTTTTTATGATTGATGTTGTGCGAGAGACTGTTTGTGGATATATGATGTAGATCCTTGATTAGTATAATAATGTTGGATAAGGACCGATCTGAGAAGAGGTGGTCCGGTGATGAGAAGAGTTCTTGTTGTTACCGAAAGCAATTTCCCTAAGGGAACCAGATTTCGACTAAACTTCATAGATGCGACCGATCCTTTTCGACTGTCTTCGCTTTTCGTTATGGAGACTCATAGCTTAGTTGTATCCTTGGCATACAAAGACGGGTTGATCTACTGCTCGATGTCCAGAGATTTCTCAATATACGATGTTTCTGACTTAAGTTCTGTGAAAGAGATCTCCCATATCGACCTGTATGGTGGAATCGATATGGAACTGTCTTCTGACGGCAATTACGCTTATCTGACTTCCTGGAAGAGGGGAATCACTATCGTTGATATTCATGATCCCTTTAGTCCTTCCGTTGTCGGCAGAGCGCCATGTAACTACGAGGTCTTGCCTGACGACGACAGTCCGTACGGACCCTATGGCGTTGCAGGAATTGTGGTGCGAGGAAGATACGCTTTCTGCGTGACCTGTGACTATACGGACGACAAGCACAGAGAGGTTTTCATTGTGTACGATATAGCCGATCCATCAAAACCTTCTCAAGCAGCGATAATCAGCACCGCTCCCTGGAGAAGCCACGGAATAACAATTCGCGGCGACTACGCATACGCTTCGGGGTTTGAAGGCATACTCGTCTTTAACATCTCTGAGCCAACCGATCCTATGTTTATCAACAGGCTCGAACTCATAGCAAGAATGTGCTGTAATGCCACAATCAATGGAAATCTGCTTTTCAGTGCAGGGTCAAATTACGCTCCGGAAGGCTCTGCCGGGGTGCTGTCGATTTTTGACATCACCAACCCACTTCATATAAAGGGGATCGGAGAAACGCCGACAATCGGACGCATCAGCTGGAACCTGGCATTGGTAGATGATCTGGCTTATGTGGTAAGCGACAGCACTATTTCTGCCGTTGAAATCTCTGACCCCGAAAAACCTGCCGTTAGAGGCCTTTGCGGACCCTCGGGAGCAAACATGGTCTATGATTCCATTGAGGTCATAGATTTATCCGCTTGAGATAGAAAAGAGGTGGAAGAGATCATGAGAAACCTCGCAATATCCATGGATTCTGATCCCGATGAGAGAGAAGATTGCGCCTTCATGGTGATCGATATTACACCCAATCAGACACCGGCGCTAGCTGGCAGGACACCCTGTCAAGGTTTTTACAGAGACCTTTTCGGAGTCGGGAGTAATCTCGTCTGTTCAGGAAACTCCGAAGTCGATATCTACAATGTAGATGAATTGCCGGAAGTAAGTCTTATCTCTCATTTCAAGGGGTTCGGAGGGAAGAAGATCGCGCCGGATGTCCACAGGGATCTTATATTCGTTCTAGACGAAGTTCAGGGTGTTGGGATCATAAGTATAGCCAAACGAGAAGAGCCGAAGTTGCTCAGTCACATCTACCCGGGAAACCTTTCAGAAGATCTGGTCATGTCGGATATCGCCTTGCATGATAACCAACTTCTACTGCTTGTTAACGACTTGAATACTTCGTCTCACCGTGAATGCCTGCTGGTCTATGATGTCTCTCTGCCTGAGAGTCCTCAACTGATAAAAGAAGTGAGTATTGCCCCCTGTAAGGGGAACGTTATTTCATTTAAAGGTGAACAACTGTACGTCGCCGGATTCAATAGCTTAATGATCAGGAGCATGAGTAGCATTGAAGAGAGCGGAGAGTCTGTACTCAAGAAAAGGGAGAACATGAGAGGGGTCGCAATTCTCGTCGACGGAGACTTCGCATATCTCGTCGAGCATGAATGGGCTCTTAGGACAACCATTGGCTTGCTGAACATCGCAGATCTAAGGCGGCCTGAAGAGCCAAAATTCGAAGGAAAGACGCTTCTGGCGATTAACTTTCAGACAGATTTTTCGGATGTCTCTATGAGGAAGATCGGGGAGAGACTTATCCTCGTTTCGAGTTTCGGTATGCGGGTAATAAATGTGAGTGATCCCGATAATCCGGATATCACCCATCTATTCCGCCCCTCGGGCAATTTCAGAATTGCTTCCGGACTGGAGATACTTACGGTTGACCGAGCGAACTAGATATCAAGAACGTGTATTCCGTCATTACATTTGCCCTCCGGAGCGTTTCGAGCGATGAGCAATCTCGGTGATTCCGGTCTGCCGATATCTACTATCGCCACTCCTGAGTCGCAGGCGATGTAGGCTATCTCATCGTCTATCGCTATGTTGTATCCGAAACTGAGAGGCAAGACAATCCCTCCAATTCTTCGAGGGTGCAGAGGGTTTGAGATATCTATTACATCAAGAATTCCAGTTTGTTCGACAGAGCCGTGAATAACACCAACTGCAAAGAGAAAATCATCGGCTAGCTTCGCGCTCACCAAAAAGTGATTGCCGGTCTTCAGCTCTCCAACAATCATGGTGTCTTCAGGAATGGAGATGTCGAATGATAGGATTCCGTGCGCACCGACGGCGAAGACATAGTTGCCTTTCGAATCCATCCCGTGCGCTCTGAAGTCCGGAGTCGGGATTTTCGTGACTTTCTTTGGATTCGAAGGATCTGAAACATCGTACACGTACAAAGCTCCCAGGTTTCTCGACGTAACGTAATCCATGGTGACACCAAACAGGAAATTGCCTCTGAGACAAAGGCCGCTTGACATACCATATGGTCCATCATTTCCAACTGGATGAGGATCAACACAGTCACAGTCGGCGCTTCCCAACGGTGTTGGATTATCCCTGTTGGAGATATCCAGGATTGCTATTCCGCGCCTCCAATTAGAGAGGTAGAGCAGCTCCTTCGTTCTATCTAAAAGAATGTATACTCCACTGTATCCTTCAATTCTTTTCAGCAGTTTTATGTTCTCGATATCTGCGATATCGAAGACTTCGAAGAACTCTCTTTCAAGGCAGTAGAGTCTTCCCGAATCGGCGAGGAAGGTCGTGCAGTCTCCTGCAGTTTCAACCCTGGCACTGACGGATATCTTCGCCGGGTTGGGGACATCTGCCACAATGAATGACGAACCGATATTCCAGCCCGACAGATTCTCACCAAAAACAAGACGTTTCACAGATATCTTGCCTCCTTGATGGGAGATCACAGTCCGAAAAAAGCGATGTTTGTCAAGATCAGATGAAGCTCAAAGTTATCAAAAGTTTGCCTTTTCTAGCTGCCATTACTTGTCGACATCTCTGTCTCTTAACTCTTCTCTCAAGCGGGGATTGAGATCAAGAGCAAAAGGAGGTGGCCAGCGTCAGCCAAGCCCAAAATCATGAACCCGTTTTAAGAGATAGAAGAAGAGACGTTTTGGCTTCTTCAGGCTACTTCTATTATCGCCACGCCTATGTATTCCTTTGTCTGATCCAGTTCATCAAAAAAAGCCAAAACTGTTGGATTATTTACATCTCTGACATCCACAGTCGCGACACCGTGAGAGCATGCCAGATAGGCGGTATCTTTGTACACGGTAAATCCAAAGCCTTCTCCCGTGTCAATACGGGTCTCTTTTATGAGGCGAGGATGCACCAGGTTTGAGGTGTCGATCACCTGAAAGAATCCATTCTGCTTCCTGTCGCTCGAAAGGATCGGCGTAGAAGTACGTTTGGTGTAATCCCTGGAAGGACTCTCTTCATTGGATGACTCGAGTATTCTTCCGGAAAGAAGGAGTCGATTCCTGTAATTTCGGGCGAAAACGCCGAATCTTCCTTCAAGCAGCAGTTCTCCAATCGTGAGAGGCTCCTCAGGAGATGATATGTCTATTGAGAGAACTCCAAAAGCACCAACAGCAAATAGATGATTGCCATCTATAGCCATTCCATGGCCCCTAACGGGGGTTGTGCTCAATCTGGCAGCCTTCCTAATACTTTTGGCATCGTTTACGTCGTATACATAGAGCGCCTCACGTTCTTCATCCATAAAGTAGTCCATGGCGACTCCATAGACAAAGCTCCCCTTCTTTTCTATCTGGGAGATTCCATAGGCTCCAACAGTGGCGGTGGGTTCGACCGAAATATCACAATCACATGAGCCGAGCAGAGTCGGAGAAATCGGGTCCTTGACATCAATTACGCTTATTCCCTGCTGATAGCTTGAAAGGTACAAGCGTCTTTCCGATACTTCATACAGTGTTGTGTTGCCGGGATGGTTTCCCTCAAAGATGGATACTCTGGAGATTTCTGGAAGGCTCGAAACATCGAAGACTTCGAGGCTTCCAATTTCACTGCAGAAGAGAAGCCCGTTATGCGAGGCGAAAGAAATGGTCGTACCCAGAGTCCTTATCCGATCGACGAAGGATATATTGCGGGGATCGGTAACATCGAGAATTACAAAGGCCGTATCAGACGGTTCTTTGGGGAGCTCGCTCTCCGAAGTGATCATGAATCTTTTCACAGGCTATCACGCTCCTTCCAAAGAGCACGTGCGAACTCGAGACTTTACGCGTGCGTGGCTATTTCCTAAGAACTCTCGATTTAAGCCCTGTGCATCAAGTAGAATCGAGCTCTTCTCTGTGAGTGAGTCAGCTTCTGTTCTGGAGTTCTTTCGAATGATCGTCACCAATTTGCGTATTCAAACTTTGTGACAGAGCCGAACTCGTGTTTTCTGTATCTCTCTATTGTCTTTCCTATTTCTATCAGAGCCGGTTCTATGTACTCTTCCTTCACGTAGAGCCCCAGCCTGAAGAAGTTGTATCCTATTTCGTCATTGAAGAACCAGTTTCCCGGCGCAATCTCTATGTTATTCCTGTTGAGATTCCTTCTTATATCGCGTACATCAAAGCCCTTAGGAAGTTCTACCCACCAGCTTGTGCCTGAATCACATATGTTGGCTTTGGCGTACGACGGCAGGTATCTGTTACAGGCATGGATTAGCAATTCTCGCCTTTTTGCAAGTTTCTCCTGTACGAACGAAAGATGATGATCGTAGAACTCGGAGTTGAGTATCTCGTTTGTCACCAACTGAAGTAATCCGGCGACATCTCTTTCTATGACTCTCATTGAGCTCCACAATACGTCGAGCGCTTTTTCCGGGCCGACAATCCAGCCTGTAGTGACTCCCGCTCCAAAGGTTTTCACTATATCATGTATTTCGAAGACAACATTGTCCTCTTCATAGTGGCGGATTGGAAAGGGTGTCTTACCCGTGTACTGAAACTCGGAGCCCCCGGTCAAGTCGTCGACAATTGGAACTCTGTGACCTGTAGCGAGCTTCACAAGTTCATGTTTCTTCCTGTCAGGCATCGTCGAACCCATCGGTTCACCCGCAGTTGACTGTAAATAGATGAGTTTCACCGAATTCTTTCTGAGAACATCTTCAAGTTGGTTTAGATCGATTCCCTCAATACTTCTTCTTACAGGAATTACCTTCAAGTGAAGGGTCTTCAGAATTCCCAGCACGTTCATATTCGTGGGGTTTTCCACAACCACGCTTTCTCCCTGTCTGGTGAAGGCTTTGAAGATCAAATGCTCAGATTCGACGTTTCTGCCACTCACGATAACATTTTCAGGCTTCAGGCTCTCTCCATTACATCCGAGTCTCATACATATTGTTTTTCTAAGATCACGCAATCCTTTCGGATGCTCCACATGGTTGACCGTCTCAAGGAAGAGGTCGCTCTTCATTGCCCTTTGTGTGAGAGCCTTAAGGAGCTGATTTGGGATTAATTCATCGTCCGGCGATTCGTTGTGAAAAATCACCTGGAGACCGCGTGTAGCTATTTCGCTCGTTGGTGATCTCTTCTTGAACTGATGTGTATGTCTGTACCATGTGTCAAGGTGCCTGCACCAGTCGATAGGGCCAGAATCTGCTCCCTTCTCTTTTTTGGCGCGAATATATGTACCGCTTCCGACTTCTCTGTAGACAAGATCATCCATGTAGAGTTCGTTCATAGCTTTCAAGATGACGTTCTTACTCACGCCGAGTAGCTGTTCCATCTCTCTCAAGGAAGGCAGTTTAGAGCCGTCGGGATACTCGCCTGATAGGATTTTCTTTCTCAGCCTTTCGATTAACTGCAGATATAGCGGAACCGTGCTTTCCTTATCTAGCTTAAAGTCGATTCTGAACATCTGTCTCACCCACTTTTCGAGTCTAGTATATCTTCAACGGACTGAAGGGAATCTATTCACCAAATCCATCTTGGTTTCCCGGAGACTTCTGCGACATAATGATCTCGCGCGCTCGAAAACACACAGGAGAAGAAAAGCACAACGATATAAGCCGTTGATCTGCGCTTCACTTAAGCATCTCCCTTCAGTCTCTCCAGACATCCCATGATCTCCAGGGCAGTTCGAACATCGATCCATATTTCCATGGCCCGTGATGGATGCTATTGTCGTACGCATAGAGAAGAAGCTGTGTAGTCGTAAAGACGATAGGCAAATGTTGGGCCATCAACAACTGGAATTCGGAGAACAGTTCGTATCTCTCTTCGAGTTCAATAACGGATCTTTGCACTTCTAGGATCTCATCTATTCTCTTCTGCCAGTCGGGATAATAATACGTCTCCTCGGTTATATGATCGCTTGGATTGTAATCGGGGTGATAATTCCAGTAATGTCTCGCCCCGCTTGAATGGTAGACCATTGTAAGGAGACCCGGCTCAGCGCCTGCCTCTGCGAGTGTCATTGAGTCGAATGTTCCAGAATGGGCTTTGGTAACACATGTGTCCCAGTCCATGAAAGCAGTAGTTGCGTTGATTCCGATCTTTGAAAGTTGATCTGAGAGAACTGTGACGATTCCCACCCACTGGCTGCTCCAGGGACAGGTTAGTATCTGGAAACTCACTGGATTCCCATAATAGTCGATACAGGTTCCGTCACTTCTCCAGTCGAAACCGCCTCGCTTTAGCTCAAGCCTTGCCCGGGTCGGCGAAAAGTCGTAACTGATCTCCTCCACATTGGGATCGTAATAGATGCTCGATGAAGATAATGGCCCGTGAATAGAGGCGCCCAGACCAGAAAAGACCGTACTGAGAATCGATTCTCGATCCATCAGGTATGCTATTGCCTTCCTGAAGTGCTCATTTCTGAACCACTCGCGCTTCACAGGATCGGGAGCGTTGAAATTAAACATGAGGAATTCAGTCAGCGGTCTCGACTGACCGGACACAACACTCCATCCCTTTTCCTCGGCCATCGAGAGCACCCGGGAAAACTGTTCAGCTG
>DSBT01000192.1 GCA_011045915.1 Mesotoga infera | reverse complement strand
GTAGTTGTTAAAACCGATGAACACATTTTCCTTGAGAAGACTCCAGTTGAAAAAACTAATTACGAGACCAAAAACCAGTGGAACTACAACAAACAGTGCGAAGAAGAACAGGTGAGGGAGAAGGAACAGCCACGATCCTACCTCCCTGCGGAACCGTCTAGGTGATTTAGAATGTGATTGTGTCAATTACTCCTCCTCCCTTCACCAAGTAGAGCGATTACTTATTTACGATCAGTTTCTTGACCAGTAGTCGTCGAGGATTTCCTGAACGGCAAACGCAGCTTCCTTCATACCGGCTTCAGGAGATATTGAGTGCAGCACCAGTACTTCCTCAAGGTAGACTGCTATTTCGGCCTCGATTTCCGATATCAGCGGGAACATCTGGAACTGCCTTACGTATTCGGAATCCTGAGACACTGCGTAAATGTGAGGCAGTCTATCTTTCAGCTCCTGACTCTCGGCGATCGATTTTCTCGCAGGAGTCTGTCCCGCTTCGTACCAATCTATCGCATGGTCCCACAGATACTTGATGAATGTTGTCGCGGCATCAAGTGTCTTAGGATCTTCGACCATGACTCTTGGCATCGCCAGTACGTGAGAGCCTCCAAACACGGCCTTAGTGTTGCCTAGCTGAGGAGCTACCGCATAACCGAAATCCTCACCCAATTGTTCCATCCAGGGCTTAATGGTCCAGATACCGGTTATCAATACTGTGCTCTCCCCGGACTGGAAGGACACGCCAGGGTCGGCTACCTGCATGGGAAGAATACCCTTCTCCTGCATTTCGAGCATCAATTTACAGACTTCGATTCCGGCTTTCTCGAATGCCGGCTCTTTGAAGTCGTCTGTCAAAACTTCTCCGCCGTGCTGCCAGAGAAGGTGGAACCAGATCCATGTCCAGGCGGGGTTTTCATAGTACGGTGTAAGTCCTGGAGGTGTAATGGGAATTAGGGCTTCCATTGCGGAAATAAACTCTTCTCTTGTCTTCGGCGGGTTGTCAGGGTCGAGGCCAACCTCTGCGAAGTTTCCTCTGTTGTATGCCATGTAGAAAAGCCATATGTCCATTGGAATACCGACTACTTTGCCATCTACTACAAGTCCATCGAGAACACCCGGGAAGATGTCGTCGGTGTCGATTCCATACTTGTTAAGCCATTCTTCTGCTGTAAAGCCCATGAAGTGTTCCAGATAGAGAGGCATGTCAAATTTCCTGATGAACATGATCTCGGGAGCTGTCTTGGATGCAATACCCATCGAGAGCTTGTTCTTCATATCAAGAGAAGACTCTACGACAACATGGACGACTTCAATATCCGGATGTTCGGCATTGAACTTTGCAACAATCTCATCCATGTACGCACCGTCAGCTCCGGTAAGCGGCGTCATCATCGTAATCGTTACACCGAAAGACAAGCTAACAGCGACAACTAGCGCAAGTGCCAGAAACATCAACTTTCTCATTTGTTTCACCTCCTAATAAAGGAAAACGTTTGATAGTCGAAAAAGAACAGATCGCAATCAGGTGTTCACTCTTTAGCTTGTTATATCACCCCCCAAAAGAGTGGATTGTTTCAATCTGTCAGACCTCTAAACAATTAAGATATATCTTCCATGAATGAGTATTAGGTATGAGTTGGATTCGAGAGTCAAGGCTTAGACGAATGCTGATCGGAAAACATTTATATGTACGTACCTAATTGCAAAACAGAAATTTCCTACAAATCAGTTCCGCAAAAAGTCTAGTTCCGAATGCTCCAAAGCCGAAATAATCGATGATGTTAAGAGAAGAATCAATTTACGGTCATATTCTAGCAAAATATCTAATGACTCACCAAATTGAATTAGAGGCATTCTGCGATGATCTGAGCCCGGTTTTGGTCGAAATCCTTGCCATTCATAGCTCGACTACTCAAAAGATCAGTTCTCTTCGATTTCTATCGTGTTTTCATAAAGTAATGTCCGTACATATATGGAGTATAGAACTCAAGAAGGCGATAACAGTCTCCATGTGTCGAGCAGACAATATCTCTGAACTCCCGAGTTGTGTTAAACCGGTCGCTGAACATTAGTTAAACTCGCTCAATGCTGAACGTTGTGAAGAGCCGTCATCCGAAGAGCAGTTGAAGGTTTCCAGTTCCAAGTTGCAGTGTGCCAAGAAGGCGAAGAAGGGAACTTCAAGCCATGCTTAATCGAAGATGAGGGAGGGCCCCTCGAAGCCG
>DSBT01000191.1 GCA_011045915.1 Mesotoga infera | reverse complement strand
GCCTGCAAAGCTCTCCTAACAGTCGCCCTGCTGACATCGAACACTTTCATCATGGCTTCTTCCGTTGGAAGTTTTCTGCCAACGGCGCCCGGTTCCTTCATATAATCAGAAATTATCCTGTATATCTGGTAGTAGAGTGGAACCGGACTTGCTCTATCAAGGGCTATTCTTCTGTCTGCATTAAAAAGCATGATGAAATCACATCCTTCTTTACGATACTCGAGGGACAAACAGGTTAATTCGAATACGGTCTCAGTTTGGCAAGGTCCTCATAGGTTTCTATGAGCGAACTGTAGGCTTTATCGAAAACTTCGAAAAGTCTTTCGTAGTACCTGTGATTCTCTGGGTTGTACTCGATAAACTGAACATCCCTCACAAAAGTAGACGCTTCCTTGAACGTCATCTCTCCAGCTCCAACAGCACCAATAATGGCCGCTCCCATTGACGTTGCCTCTTCGAGATACTCGGGAACCGTAACTGTCTTTCCGAATATATCGGCCACAATCTGTTTCCAGTTCCTTCCCTTTGCTCCTCCGCCGATAAGGCGAATCTTGTCGAATTTTCCCTTAGTCTCGAGAATATCCAGGACTATTTTCAGGTTGAAGGCCACACCTTCGAGTACCGCTCTAAGCATGTCGGCCTTTCTATGTGTCGAGGACAGTCCAATGAAGGCTCCTCTAGCGTTAATGTTCCACCTCGGGCTTCTCTCCCCAAGCAGATAAGGCAGGAAGACCAGGTTTCCCGCACCGGGTCTTGTCTGGTCAACAAGATCGTCCATAATAGTGAAGGCGCTTAGCCCCAGTTCCTTTGCCTTCTCTTCTTCATGCTGGCAGAGAGCGTCCTTAGCCCAGTGATACGAAGCTCCCCCGGCCTGCATTGTTCCAGTCGGGCAATAGAAACCCTCAATGGGATATGCGAAGTTAAACGTCCTCGACTTCTCGTCGAAGATCGGTTCCGTGGAACACGTGCTCACCCAGCTCGACGAACCGAGATAGAGATAGGCCTCGTCTGGACTGACAACCCCTGCTCCCAGGCAGGCACAGGCGCCGTCTCCGCCGCCGCGAACTATTAGAGTCTTCTTCGACAGTCCCAGTTCCTCCGCCACCTTCGGCAGTATCTCCGAGACGACATTCGTGGAGGAGGTCACATCGGGAAGTTTTTCCATATCAAGTCCGAGGACTTCAACGAGTCTTTCCGACCATTTCAGCTTTTCGATATCGAAGAGAAGCGTCATCGACGCATCTGAATGATCAGTCCCGAACTCTCCGGTGAATCTGGAGATGATGTAATCCTTCGCATTCAGGAATTTATGTGCCTTGTTGTATATTTCAGGTTCGTTGTCTTTTATCCAGGCAATCTTCGGACCGGAGTAAGTAGGCGTTATCCTCGATCCGGTAAGCCTGTAGACGAAATCATTGCCCACTTCTTCGAGCCTTGCCGACTGTTCGACGCTTCTCTGATCGGCCCATATGATGGCTCTTCTAAGAAGCTTTCCATCCCTGTCAACGGGAATGGCCCCCATCATCTGACCACTGAAGCTTATAGCGACTATCTCTGCGGGATTGACACCGGCCTTGGCGATGAGATCCGAGGTCGTCTTTTTGACGGACTCCCACCACTCCAGAGGATCCTGCTCTACCTGATTCGGACCGGGATGATAGGTCTTGTAACCTGAGAAAGAACTCGCCAGGAGCTTCCCGTCTACTCCATAGAGTGTCGCCTTGTTCCCGGTAGTTCCCAGATCGTATGCGATGACGTATTTCATTTCTTATCGCCCCCGATCATCTCATTAACGAGAGCTTCGATTTCTTCCCTTTCAGGCATTGAAGGGGAAGTTCCGAATCTAGTAGTGGAAATGGCCGCCCCGGCACGGGCGTAGTCAATAGATCTCTCCAATCCCTCTCCCCTCGAGAGATATGCCGCAAAGACACCGGCAAATGCATCTCCAGCTCCGGTTGTATCGATAGTCTTCACTCTGCAGGCGGGGACGAGTCCTGCATTTACTGATGGGCAGTAAACTCCCTTTCCTCCCAGAGTTATGAGTACAGTGTCCACCGACTTCTTCAATTCAGATGCTATAGCCTCGATCGAATCCATGCCGTCGAGGGGAATTCCTGTCATGAGACTGGCCTCTATCTCGTTTGGCATAATAACGTCGACATATTTGAGGATCGAATGATCAAATTCCTTTACGGGTGCGGGATTTAGCAAGACTCTTGCTCCGGAGTCCCTGGCGAGTTTTATCGCCTCATAAGTTGCGTCGAGATTCGCTTCAAACTGTGTAAGAAAGACAT
>DSBT01000190.1 GCA_011045915.1 Mesotoga infera | reverse complement strand
TGTTATATCTCTTCAGACCTCCAGAACGATATAAGTCATCCATAATGGCCTTTTCAGTCCTTTTCATGAGCAGGGAGTCGCTGTCGAATAATCTAAATGGATAGGAGGCCCAGATGAGGCTCGAATCGACTGAATCGAGCGAAGTCGACTTCTTCAGCCGCCCGTCGTATGTCAGCTCTTTGAGAATGACGTCCACGATTTTCTTCCAGTTGGTCTGTCTGTTGATCACTGTCTCTATCGACTTAAGCCCCGCCACTATGGAAAGAAGGGTTGAGGTGTGTATCGACATTGGAAATTCTTCCCAGACATCGTAACAGGGGATTTCCCATACCTTCTCAAGGTACTTCGCGCATAGATCGCAGATTTCCTGATCGCTTTCATCCAAAAGCTGTGAGTTCTCGGCAACTATCCAAAGGAATGTGCCATAACCGTCGCTCTGCGCATTCGTCCAGTCGTCGTTGCTAGCAAAGCCATCTAAAGTGTACCTTGTAGGCAAAAGAATACTTAAATCAGAACCGGAACCGAAAGTAGCCTCTTCAAGTGAATGTCGGTATCTCTTTAGAACACCCAGACCCCAACGTATGAATCTCTCTGCGCTCTCCTTCTTTCCGGCCCTCTGCATGGCATGAGCGGTAAACGATCCGTCTCTGAACCAGCAGTATCCGTACTGCGAGAAGTTTGGCGATGCAACGTAGCTTCCGGCTTCGCTCTGGTTCTCTTTAATGATTTTTATGGATCTCTCTAGTAAGTTCATCTACTGTATATCTCTCCATTCTATTTTGATTATTCCCTGTTCGTTGCCGATTATCCTCGCCATACGTTTTGCTTTGCCCGTTCTTTTGAGCTCGCCGATATCCTTCGGCCATTCCTTCCCAACGTGAAGCAGTCCTGTTTCTTGCTGTGACCAGTTTGTGCCGAAGAGACTTTCGTCAGAAGGAATGCTTAGGGGTATTATCGATCCCTTTCTGAGGTAAACCTCGTTTCTGTTTCCGTGAAGAATGACAGTATCCGAGTATGTTTCTCCATTCCAGAGATTTATCCATTCACCCTCAGGAAGGATCAGTTTCCTGATTTTCGTCTCTTCATCCACTGAAGGCGAAACGACCATTCCTCTACCAAACATGTAAGAGAGTTCTTCCGGGTCGTTTTCTTTCTCTATCAGGAAGAGCGGTAATGTCAGGGGACGCCCCATTTGTGCCGCATGAAGAGACTCTCTATGAATGTATGGAGATAAAGTCATTCTCAAAGAGGCGAATCTTCTGTAATAGTCTATGATGCTTTGGTCGTTGTAGGCTCTTGAGATATTCCACGGCGTTCTCTCTGAAGAGGGCACTGGATCCCCCGGGTCTTCCGAGTGGAGTTGGAAGATTGGTGTGAAAACGGCTAGTTCAACGGATCTTTTATAAAGCTCTGCGGAGGGAATCTCTCCGCTGAAACCTGCGATGTCCCATCCCCAGAAGGGGTTCCCGGAAATTGAGACATTTAGACCAGCTGTAATGTTGTCCCGCAGGGCCTCCCAGGTCGAATCCTCATCACCGACCCAGAAGAGGGAATAAGCGGGACTCCTCGTGTATCCAGCGCGGCTGAAGAGCGCTCCATCTTCACTCAAGATGCTTGCACTTGTCTGGAAGTATTTCTCCGGAAAAGTGTTTCTGGTCAGAGCTGCGCTGCCGGCAGCCGTGAAAGTATCTCTACCCCAGAGGTGTTCTCCGCCATCGGTCTTGAAACCATCGACTCCCAACTCTTTTATCAGGTACTCCCTCTTGGATGCCCACCATTTTGCAGCTTCATCATTATAGAAATCGATTACGACGTTTTCCTCGTGCCAGCGGGCAGGGGGGATTTTGTAATCGGAGCCGTCTTCATTCTTCACGAAATAACCCTTTGAGCTTCCGTACTGAATATCTACCGCGGGCTGTGGATCGGAGTTGTCGAAGCATTTCATGACCGGAATCTGCCAGAGGATCAGTCTTATACCCTTCGCGTGAAGCTTTCTGATCATTTCCGCCGGGTCTGGCCAGGGGTCGCGAAATCTGAAATCTGCCAGTTTGAAGTTCCGCTCGCCCGGAAGCGGATCGTATTGTGCTCCATTAAATATGTAGAAAGTCTGCTCATCTGCCCACGCCTCAACAACCAGAGCCGTTGCCGGGAGATTGTGTTTCACAGTTTCATCCAAGACTCCCATGACCTTTTTCTGACTGTTCCACTGGTTGGCCGAGAGCCAGGGCCCAAGAGCCCAGAGAGGAGGGGTACAAGGTTTGGAAACGCTATAGATTTCTTCAATTGCTTTCAATGGAGAGCCTTTCTCCCAGATATGAATCTCAGTATCTTCAATTGGACAGCCTCTTGTGTAAACCCTCAGGGCAATCTCTGATCTGTCCAGCTTGACGGAAGTCATGAAACCCGTGTCAAGGAAGAAGGCCCTCCCGTTGCTCGAGAATATGAATGGAACAGGCGCGTAACCCCTGCTTTTTTGAACTTTGTACTGATCGTATACGTAGATGAATCT
>DSBT01000189.1 GCA_011045915.1 Mesotoga infera | reverse complement strand
TGTGTGACTATGTGTCTTTACCCATAAAAGAGATGCCTGAAGGGCTTGTAACTGTTATTCTGTAAGGCTTTCATAGGGTTCTTGCGTCAACTTCTTTCGGAAAATCTCGAAATGTTTTGAGAGAGAACTTCTATCCGTATGAATCACTTGTTTACTCGTTCCATTTGCTTCAGTTTCTCAGGTTGACGCGCTATGTGCAGATCTCGGTTCAAGAGAGGCAAATTGAAAAAACCTCCACTGTAAGCAGAGTTATCACAACTGCTCCGAGCAACGCGGTCAAGGCAAAAAACCTCTATAGCTCGGCGTAAAACTTCAGGATCTTCAGCGCCCTAAAGTCAACCACTTGGATGACTTTCCCTTTTCTTCAACGGCGACAAGCATCTTGTCATTGAATGAGTTCTGCATCTTCCAGAGCCCTTCTTTGTTTCTCTTACCCGAAACGATTCCGATTGCATCCTCAAGCCTGGAATCTCTGATTCTAAGCTCGGCAAATATCTCCAGCAATTCCAGAACATCCGTCTGATACATCAGGGGAAAGCCGAATCTCAGCCAACCGGGCTTCGCTACTTTCTCCAGATCGTGACTCTTCTTGTAGATATGGTGTTTCAGGAAGTACTCTGCGAGCTCTTCTATCTTCTCGTCTATCTTCCTGTTCCGTTTCTCCTCCGGAATCGCAGCTAGAGCCTTCAAAGCCTTAGCTACGCCCATGTGGCATGAATGCCGTCCCCAGCATGCTTCATATCTCTCGTATACCTTTCCGGAAGGAGGCTCCGCAATGCCGTCATCGGCCCGCTGAAAGGCACATATCCAGCCGATCGCCTTCTGAACTCTCTCATCCTCAAGGTAGCCGAGCCTTATGAGCGAATAAACCATGTTTCCCGTAAGACAGGGGATTACTCCACTCGGGAGGCCAGCCTTATTCTTCGCACTTCGAGTATATGAAAAACCCCCTTGCTCAACATCCTGAGAGTGACTCAATATGAACTCACAGGCCTTCTTGACTCTCTCATCATTCGGATCTGCCCTCATCTCTGCCAGAACGATAAGATTCCAAACGGTTCCGCGATACTTATCTGTGTAGAACCTCTCTTGTTTTCCCCACGAACCGTCATAGTTCTGGAGGTCGAGGAGGGCAAGAACAATGCCGATCTTCATTATCGATTCTTTCGCCCTCGCGACTTTTCCGTCTTCTTCTGATAGACCCATGAGATCTGTCAAGGTCAAGTATCTTATAGTAGGATTCTCCTCTTCAAGAAGCCAGCTTATTACATTTTCCTTCATAGCACCACCCCCAATACTATTATTGCTTATAAGCCGGTATTTGGAGCTTCTTGCGCGACCATTTGCACAAAGGGCGGAATAGTGACTTCAAATGTTCTCTTTATCGAAAGAATCAGACCGTTTTCCCTCTGACTATGCCTGCCTTTCTTGCCGACTGATTTGCTGGACCGCTATGTGTTCTCTCGTTTCTAAAGACAACAAGATCGGCCAATGACTTGCTTACATCGACATATCGGGAACAGGAGAATTGAGTAGCCTACGAATCCAAGCGAAATGGGCCTGTCTATTAGATGGCATGAAGGCTTTAGATAGCCAATCTGGTATCATAAGGATAGGTAATTGTTAGAGGTGTGCTATGGAGATACGAAGAATTGACAGCTCGTACAAAGACAGAATCGTAGAGATCTTTCTTATGTCGTTCGAATACTTCGAACCGGAAGAGAGCGAGTTCTTCTTCTCAGATCCTTCCCTCTGGGAATATGTCTGGGGCGCATTCGACGAAGAGAAGTTAGTTGCTTCATACATAAGCTACAAGTACCTTGCAAGGATCCGATCAAAGATCTTTGAATGCAGATATGTTGAAGCCGTTGCAACTCTTCCCGAATACCGTAACAAAGGTATAACAAAGGCGATCCTCCTGAAGGACATAAAGGAGGCTGTAGAAAATGGAGTCACTTTCATAATGCTCGATCCCTTCAAGCATGACTTTTACGTCAGGCTGGGATTCGGGCTTGGCTTCGAGAGCCTTGAGTTGACTTTCGATTATTCTCTTCTTTCAGATGAGCTAAAAGACGACAGTCTCAAGCTAGTTTCTGGCAAGCTTCTAAACAATGAAGAGATGAAAACGCTAATTGAAGAGGCCCGGAAAATACTGTGGGAGACCTCTCGCTACACCGAGGCGCTGGAAATAGACGCTTGCAGCCAGGAGATATTCCAAAAGAAGGAGTTGTTTGGAGCCGTAGCCATCGACGACAAAAACTCACCTCATGGAATGATGGTCTACAGCAAGAAGGAGAGAAAGATGCTTATAGAGAGCTTCTCCTTCATCGATCTTGCTGGATTTTATGCGCTCAAGAGGTTCATACTAAATCATAGGGACCAGATCGCAACTTTCAAAATGAGGACAATGCCGCCAGATTTTCCAATAGAACTCTTCTTCCATTCGAGATGGCAGGCTGGAAAAGAGCTCAAGATGATAGATGCCTCATCACGGATGGTAAGAATTCTCGACCCGCTTCCAGTCATTTCGAAGCTAATGGATAACTCCGTTCGCGGAAGTGTTGTTTTGAAGGTGAGAGACGAATTACTATCCAAAAATAACTGTAAAATCCTTGTAGGAGACGGCAAAGCAGAGATAACTGAAGCCACAGAGGATTTCCAGATAGCGATTTCGGACCTCGTTCCACTTTTGACAGGCAGGCTTTCGGCCACCAGGCTTTGGAGACTTGGAAGGCTCCTGGCCGGCTCGTGGAAGAACATCCCCTGGGGAATCTCTGAAGTTCCGGAGAAGGTTAGGATTCTCGAATCGATCTTCCCCGAAATCATAACGCACAATGCTGTGTAAGAGGCTTCCAGCTGATTGATTTGAAGAGGTGACCTGAATGAGAGGAAAGCCGGTAACAGTAGAAGAATACAGTACTGCTTGGCCTAGACTGTTCAATGAGGAAGCCGAGCGGATTTCTGCCTCACTAAGTGAGCTGCGAAAAACGATAGAACACATAGGAAGCACGGCCGTTCCGGGGCTTAGGGCAAAGCCGGTTATCGACATAATGATTGGCGTATCATCACTTGAGCAAGCCGACACCTGCGTGCCATTCATTGAAAGAACGGGCTATCTTTACAGACCCGAGCACGAGGATTCAATGCCGGAGAGAAGATACTTTGAAAGATCCGGCAGTGAGATTGACTACCACGTACATATGGTCGTTTTCGGGAGCAAGTTTTGGAGAGACCACATCTTCTTCAGGAACTATTTGCGCGAAAACCCAGAGGCCGCACAACAATACGCCGATCTCAAAAAAGAGCTTGCCGAGAAGTTCAGAGACAACAGAGGAGCTTACACAAGTGGTAAGGCTGAGTTCATTCAGGGGATTATGAAACGACAGAAAGACTGACTTCGCACATTGCTTCGAATAAGACTCCGTTTGACAAGGCGCAAAAACCATCAAAAGAGTAGGCAGCCTGGAAACAATACTCTGAGCTAAAGAAAGTCTAGCAGAAACTGTAGAAGGAAAAGGCGCAGTCTTTTTGGTTTGACTTTCGAAGAGTTTATTGGCAACGAACGACGTCTGCCGCCGTGAAATTAGTCCTTCTGGGGATTACGTCGAATTTTGAATATTCGTGTCACACTTAGTATAATTCACATGAACATAAGAATATGACACTTTATACTTGCAGTTAACTTTGATAAATTCGAAATACTCGGAATAGATAAGAAACAAGTAGCTGGCGATGGCATCCTTTAGCTCCGTCGATCACTGATAAGCGAAGAACGCCACAGGATCGACAGGAGTAATGGAATTGAGTTCTTCCA
>DSBT01000188.1 GCA_011045915.1 Mesotoga infera | reverse complement strand
TTCGACTTGCATGTGTCAAGCACGCCGCCAGCGTTCACCCTGAGCCAGGATCAAACCCTCCATCCATGACTCATTTTTTTGAAACTCGCTGGATTGCTATCCATTTTTCAATGACCCTTCTTCCTCGCTCGTCTTTCCCGCTAACGCTAACTTCGCGTCAGCAATTCCTATACTACCAGTACCCCTTCCCATTGTCAAGTTACAGGTTCGTTTCCTCTAACTCCTTCTTATAGTGAATTGACTCAAAAGGGGGAGAAAATCAAATGTAATCGGACAGCTCGGCTTCAACTTCCGTGAGAGTCTTGTTTTCAAGAATCGAAATTCTCATCGCTATGGGTGGATGAGTACTCCATAGGGATGCAAAGAATGAAGTCCTGTTGTTAATACCTCTCTTCAGAGGATCGGAGATGAATAGATGGGCTGTGGCAACGTTGGCTGTCTTAAGCTTCGCCGAAGAGGTGACGATTTTCCTCAGAGCACTGGCCAGGCCCGAAGGGTTCCTTGTCAATTCTACTGCACGTGCATCGGCGAAGTATTCTCTTGTTCTTGAAACGGCTAGCAGCGAGAGCCTACCAATGAATGAAAAGAGAGCACCCAATCCAGCAACTGCCGCCAGGAAAGCGATTATTGCAAGAGCAGAATTATCGTTCTTCTTTGAAGAGCGTCTCGATCTCGTAGCAGCACCGATGGCGCCAAATCTGAGATAGGTAATCAAGGCCCTGAATGCAAGGAGCTGAACTATCACAACGGCCCCTAATAGTGCGGAAATAAGCGTCATGAGAAGAATATCTCTGTTGATTATGTGGCTCAGTTCATGACCGATCACTCCGGAAGTTTCTTCGCGATCGAGGCTCTTCAGAAGTCCACTTGTAACACAAACAACTGAATCTTCCTGCTTTCTTCCAGTGGCAAAGGCATTGATTACGGAATCGTCATCGATTACATACACTTCGGGAGGTTTTCCCATCCCTGCGGCAAGCGAAAGTTCATCTACTATGTTCTTGAGCTGCCGCTCCTCGGGGTCGTTCGCTTTGAGTTCGCGAGCCTTGACTGATCTAAGTACAATTTCCTTTCCTGAGGTCAGGGATATCAAGGTCTGTATGGATGCTATAGCTAAGAAGACCAAGGTAAATATGGGGAGTATTCCGAACACAAGATCAATAATCAGTCCAAATGCAATCATCATTACAAGGAAGACCATCACAAGGATGACGGTCTTCCTTACGTTCTTTCTGCTTTCCTCGTAGAAATCTACAGTGAAAGACATTGTCCTCAGAAATTGAGATCTACGTTGGGAGTCTCTCTTTCGGCCTCTGTGACTTCAAAGAGCGGGAAGGATTCGAACTTGCCCCCAAAGAAACCAACAATGACATTATTAGGGAAGATCTCGATCTTTGTGTTGAACTTGGTAGCAGAATCATTGAAGAACTGTCTTGCATAAGAGATCTTATTCTCCGTAGTGGTGAGTTCTTCCATTAGCTGTGATACATTCGTATTTGCTTTCAGATCTGGATAGTTCTCAACGACTGCAAGCAGTCTTCCAAGTACTCCGCCTAGTTCCTGCTCTGCTTTGATCTTATCTCCTACACCCTGAGCGGAAATTGCCTTTGCCCTGGCCTGCATTACCTTGTCCAGGGTTTCCTGTTCGAATTTCATGTAGCCCTTTACCGAATTGACCAGGTTGGGAATCAGATCCTGTCTTCTCTTGAGCTGAACATCGATCTGCGACCAGGCATTCTCGACTCTCTTCTTAAGGGTTACTAAATTGTTGTATACACCGATGAGCCAAAGAGCTAAGACTACAAGAATTCCAATTACAACGAAAAGGATGACCATTGAATCACCTCCAACTTATCGCAATTATACAGTATTGTGATCTCCAATCTTCTTTGCCAGAGATCCCACGTTTTCTACGACTTTGTAACTATGTCTGTCCGGAATCATGTCTCTTGTAGTTTCCCCAGACAGAACAAGGAAAGTATCTACCTCTGCCTTCAGTCCACATTCAATATCGGTGTATATTCTGTCTCCTATCATGACAGTTTCTTCAGGACTGCAACCGAAATCTTCCATCACCATCTTCAAAATGGTGGGGTCGGGCTTTCCTATTATGTAATCCGGCCTACGATCTGTCGAGGTTTTAAAGAGACTTATCAAGCTTCCGACGTCGGGCACGGGACCCTCTTCAGTCGGGCAGTTGATATCCGGGTGACTGGCTATATAAGGAATACCCTGTCTGATTAGAAGCGCAGCCCTTCGGATCTTTTCATAAGTAATCGTTGTATCGTATGTAAGTACCAGTACTTCGGGATCAAGATCATCCAGTGTTACTCCGCCCTTTGCGAACATTTCTCTGACAGACGGAGTTGAGAGAAGAAATGCTTTCTTTTCGGGAAAGTCTCTCTTGAGAAAGCTTATTGTTGCTTCTCCCGACGTGTAGACTTCGAAGAGTTTTCTGTCCACACCCATTTTTTCTAGTTTTCTGCTATATTCTTCAGGTGTGCGAGATGAATTGTTTGTCAGAAATACGAGTCTTGCGCCAAGACGGCCAACAGCCATGGCGAAATCAAGGCTACCCGGCAGAAGAGTGTTTCCCAGGTAGAATGTTCCATCCATATCCGAAACGAAGAGCCGTTTGCGTTTAAGCATCTCTTCCTCCATTTTCCAGATTGTTTTCATAAGCAGAGTATAATACAAAGGGTGAGATGAAATGAAAAGGAAATTCGAAAGAAAGTATTTTTTTATAATATTCATGATGGTCAGCGGCTTCTTCATGTTTATTGCACTCGGCAATGGTTTTTGGAGAGAATCGGCTCCATATAAAATAGATTCGGTCGAGATAAGTGCAAAACTCGACGAACAGGGCGATCTTCAAGTCAAAGAACTTTCAGTCTACTCGCTCTCTCGCAATAACCGCACAGCATCAAAGAGGCTTCACTTATCGTATCCTTCAGTTTTGAACTCGTATTCTATTGATGTCTCGCAGGAGGTTGGTGTCGTCAGAGAGATCTCTTCCTCTCCCGGAGGCTTTGATGCGAGGATCTTCCTTGAAGAGGAAGTCAGCGAGTTCATGATGACTACCGAGTACAACATTTCCGGCGTCGTCGAAATTGGATCGGATATCGCAGTCTTGAGTTACAGGTTCTGGGAACCAAACTCGGATGCTATGACAAGAGACATCACTCTCTCAATGGAACTTCCCGAATCGATTGTCTCCAGAATAACCAAGAATGACATTTCAGTAAGACCATACAAAGAAGCCAGCGTAGAGATAGTAGGAAACTCCGTGAAACTGCAGATGAAATCGGTCCTTTCAAATGCTTCTGGTGAGATAAAAATCTCATTTCCAAAAAGCATCGCAAATACTATGGCTAATTCTGTAAGCACAACGATAAGCAAGAGTTCGATTCGTAAAGAGCACGAAATGGCTATGTTCCAGCAGGCTTTCTTGTCGGGTTTGATTGGATTTCAAATCGCGGTGCCCTTTTTCGTATTGTTTTTCACGTTTATCCTCTTCGGCGTAGAGCCTCAGGTGAAGTCGGAAATTGGCTATCGGATTTACGATGTGCCGGGATATCTTCTTAACGCAGTAATCAAAAACCCTTTCCAGGAAGTGGATAACAGTGGATTTCTAGCAACAATTCTTGAGATGCATAACAGCGGAGAGATCAGCCTCGGGGAGAATTCAATATCAGTTGGTGCCGGTAACAGTGGAATTCCAACTCAACAACAGTGGGCCTTACAGACGCTGAAATCACTTCGAAGAAACAACGACGGTTCAGTGGAGGTTCCTGATGCAGAAAATGACAACTTCTCGCTTGACGGGTTCAAAGAGCAATACCTTTTCTGGCAGAAGCATGCAATGCGTATCGTTAAGTCTGGAAGGTTTTATGAGTATCTGGGCTCTACCGTTATGTCTGTGTTTTCGGTTTTCTACCTGATAATCTGGTCTGTGATACTCAAATTCGTCTTTGGAAACTGGCAGGTATACCTCTCTTTTCCCGATGAATCGCTGGTAATTTCGATTGTACTTTATGCCGATTGGTGTCTTGGATGGCTACTGCTGGTTGTACCGAAGAAAATCTTTGCAAGGTGGACTCCATCAGGAAGACTTTTCTATATGGAATGGAAAAAGTCCGAGAAAGAGCTACTCGCTAAGCAATCGCTTAGCAATGACGACCTCGCAAAGTTGGTCGCACTGGGACATCTGCAGAATCTGATCGCCAACAGAAAGAGGGTGACCGAGCAGCAACTTTCTCTGCTTCGTCAGTTACAGAAGCTTGAGATCCTTCTAAACAAAGTGAAACCATAATCACTCTCTCCGATCTTTCTCAAATGAAGTCAGTGCCGAAGCGGGGTTGACATAAAAAAAGCGGAGCTCTATAATGGGTTCATAAATACCCCTTGGGGGTAACCGGAGGTGTAAGATTATGAACGCAAAGGTTATTGTTTATTCTACCCCATCCTGTCCCTGGTGCAAGAGAGCGAAAGATTACTTCAAGACTAATGGGATCCCTTTCAAAGACTACGACGTGAGTAAAGATAGAGCCAAGGCAGAGGAAATGGTAAAGAAGAGCGGACAGATGGGTGTCCCGGTCATAACGATAGGCAGTCAGGTCATTGTTGGATTTGACAAGAGCAAGATAGACAATCTTCTGGGAATTCATTAGTAAAAAGCCTAAAACTATCTGGCGGGCCTTGGCCCGCTTTGTTTTTTTGTTCTGGTGGTGCTATCCTCTCATTAAGGACAGACAGCATATATGTACAATGTTGGAGGTGTAGTTTTGAAGAGGTACTTTGTTGCACCCGGTAGGATTAACGTTATAGGTGAGCACACCGATTACAATGAGGGATTTGTTTTACCAGTTGCGATTGACAAATACGTCCTTCTATCTGTCGAGAAGACAGATGGTAGCAGAATAACGCTGAGCTCGATGGGAAGGGAATCAGTCTCATTTGATGAATCAAGAATCGAAAAGACCGGTGACTGGAGCGATTATCTGAAGGGTGTCTTGTGGGTTCTTAAAGATCAACTCGGCATAGGGTTCGGTGGCATGAACATTGAGATTCACTCCAATCTTCCAGAAGGAGCGGGCCTTTCAAGTTCGGCCGCAGTTGAAGTAGCCATGATTGTGGCGCTGAACTCGTCTTTCAATTTGAAGCTCGATGAGACAAAGCTCTATACTTATGCTCAAAGGGCAGAAAATGAATTTGTCGGAGTCAAATGCGGAATTATGGATCAGTTTGCGGCTGTAATGGGCAAGAAGGACAAGGCCATCTTTCTTGATACTCTTGAGATGCGCTACGAATATGTGCCTCTAGAACTCGGTGACTACACATTTCTTGTGTTTGATTCCAAAGTGCATCATTCCCTTCTTAGAGGAGGTTATAACAAGAGAAGAGAAGAAGCAAGAAAGGCTCTTGAAATCCTTGGAAAGAGCAGCTATCGCGATGTCTCTATGGTAGATCTCTTTCCGAATAGAAGCAGATTGGGTGAGTTATATTACCGGCGTGCGTTGCACGTGGTTTCAGAGAACATGAGGGTACTGGAGTCAGTAAAAATCATGTCCAATTCAAATTTCGAGAACCTCGGCAGGCTTCTAATTCAGTCTCATGAGTCCCTCGCTCTCGACTACGAAGTGAGCTGTGACGAAACCGATTTTATTGTCAATACTCTAAGGGAGATGAAGGGAGTCTCTGGTGCGAGAATGATAGGGGCCGGATTCGGTGGGTCGGTACTTGCCCTGTGCGAAAAAGAAGAAGAGAAGAAGATTGTTGAAGTGATTAAGACAAGATATAAAGAGAGATTCGGGATAGATTTGGACTCATACGAAGTGAGAACATCAGATGGGGCAAAAGAAGTTGATTCCTCTTTCAGCCTGTAGTGGAATCTTCGAGGTTAGAAAGATCCCCCGGATCTCTCAAATCTTAAGTTGAATTGCCAAAGGAGGAATCGTATGAAGATCAATCTGGGTGTGGTTGGGGCAGGTATAGCCTCTAGGGAGCTCCATCTTCCGGCACTGAGAAATCTCAGTGAGTTATTCACAGTTGTTGCTGTCAATAGCAGAACGAGAAAGAAGGCTGAGGAGTTCGCCGGGATAGTTGGTGGCGACGTAATGGTCTTTGATTCTTATGAAGAGATGTTAGCTTCAGAATCTGTCGATGCTGTTGTCCTTGCAGTTCCGATTTCCTTAAATCCTAAGATGATTGCGGCCGCAAGAAGAGCGAATAAACCGGTAATTTGTGAGAAGCCGGTGGCAGCCTCTGTCAAGGAAGCGGTACCTTTGTTGAGACTTCCTGGCGAGTCTCCCGTTTACATAGCCGAAAACTACAGACACATAGAAGTTTATGAGAAAGCTGCCAAACTGCTTAAAGAAGGCAGGATAGGGAACCCCCTTGCTTTCAGCTGGCTTAAATGGGTTGATTTCGGACAGGATAACAAGTATGTTCAGACCAAGTGGAGGCAGACGCCGGAACACATTGGGGGATTCATTTCTGATGGCGGCGTGCACGATGTGGCAGCCTTAAGAAAAATCCTTGGCGATGTGGAAGAGGTAAGCGGATTCTCGAAGAGAAGCCTGGACTATCTTGGCGCAGAAAACTGCGTGGTCTTCAACATGACGCTTAAAAATGGAACAATCGGAAACTATTCTGTTGTCTACGGTGCTCCCGCTTCCCTCAACAGGTTCGAAATCGTCGGGACAGACGGTCTTATGCTTGTTGATAAAGACGGAGCAACGATCGAAATCTTTGCCGCTGATCGTGAAAAGATCTTTGTGAACAAAACTGACGGTTTTACTGAGGAATTTAAGGACTTCTATAATGTAGTTAAGGGCGAGAAGAACTCTCTTGGCGCTGTTGGGGAAGCCATCTCGGATCTTGCCACCATAGAGGCCGGACTGGTTTCTGCAGTGGAAAAGAGAGTAGTAGCTGTCGATTCCTTGCTAGAGGAAAGCCGATAGAAAGATGAGCGGGTTCAATACTAGAGCGGTTCATGTCGGAGAAGAGGCTAAGATTTTTGACGCAGTGTCAACTCCAATCTTTCAGACATCAAACTTCGTGGTCGACGATGAAAAGTATGCGAGCGAAAACTCAGAGACTTTCTATACCAGAGTTGGAAATCCTTCCATAGGTGTAGTAGAAAGAAAACTTTCAAACCTCTTTGGAGGAACTGGAGGGATCTTCTTTTCTTCGGGCATGGGTGCGATAACTACGGTCTTTCTCACTTTCTTGAGAGCAGGAATGAATCTGGTAATTTCTAGGAACATCTACGGTGGTACACAGAGCCTTCTTGCAGATCTTCCGGATATGGGTGTGGAAGTAAGGCGATTCGATCAGTCACGGCTTGAAGGTCTTGAAAGCCTAATTGACGATAATACTGGAATCGTCTACGTCGAGTCAATGACAAATCCAAATCTGATTCTCTCCGACATCCAGAGAATATCGAACACTATAAGCAGTAGGAGAGCACTGCTTGTAGTGGATAACACCTTCTTGTCACCTTACAATTTCAGACCCCTTGAGTACGGAGCAGATGTTGACGTCCAGAGCCTCTCGAAATACGTGAACGGTCATTCAGATGTTATTGCCGGATTTGCCGCTTTCAGAGAGATAGAGTTGGAAACACTGGCAAGAAAGAAAATGATCAAGCTGGGCACAAACGGGGCTCCTTTCGACGCTTTTCTTGTATGCCGTGGAGTCAAGACGCTCGGACTCCGTATGGAACTTCACAACAATAATGCAAAAGAGATAGCTCTCTTTCTTTCAAAGAGTCCGAAGGTTCATCTGGTTTCTCACCCATCTTTAGAAAGTGCCGTTCCAAACTGTTTCTCTAAATGCAGGGGGTTCGGAGGTGTCGTTTATCTCGAAGTGAAGGATCTCGAGACGGCGAAAAAATTCATAAGGAAGAGCGAGCTCTTCATTGAAGCTACAAGTTTGGCCGGAGTCGAGTCTCTAGCAACAATTCCGGTTCTTACCAGCCATTCCTCATTCAACAGCGAGCAGTTAAGGGAGGTTGGCCTTTCTGAAGGAGGAGTAAGACTCTCTGTAGGCATTGAGAACATTGAGGACCTTCTTGAAGATCTGGACATTGCACTGAAGCAAATTTGAAGCCCGGTTACCAGATTTTCGGTTCTCCTTTGTGAAGGAAGATGCGGGAATGAAAATGCTTGAAACTTAGCGTCTGACGGAGTATCAAAAACAGCCAATCAGAATTGATAGCGTAAACGGCTTTCCAACTGGTACCAATGGTGAGACCATGATTCAACTTATTTTAGCACTAGCCTATAATTGAAAGCAAAACTGCGAGGTGATGAAAAGTGCTCAAAATAAGAGTTGAGAGCATCAAAGAGTTGATTGTTGCCGGTGGGAGAGAGTTCAAGATAGAGGAAGAAGACCTGAGAGCTGACTATGCCTTCTCCAGTCTTCCGGGTTCATCTGCTGTCCTTGTTCAAGTTACAATTCGAAATGTAAGCGATTCTCCACAGAGAGTTGGGAAGGTGGGTCTGATTGAAATTCAAGACGTCAGTGAACCCGTTTATTATAACAACTGGCAGTCCTGGTTTCCCTTCAAGGCCTACTGGGAACAACCTGTTGTTGAACCTTTCGTTCAATTTGCCGATTCCCAGGGGATCAGCCTTCTTGCAGCTACCCCTATTCCAGAAGTTTTGAGAGAGGGGTCTAGACCCAGTGACTACTTCATTGCTACAGATGAACTTCTAGTGGGTTTCATCTCCAGTAAGTTCTCCCATCAGTATTTCCTATGGAACGATGAATCCTCAAGCATTAAGGGTGTTGCGGATCTCTTTGGAACCAGACTACTGCCTAATGAATCGATTGAACTGGAGACAATGGCTATATATGGCAGTGATACTCTCTGGGAAATGCTTGAAGAGTATGCTGACTTGATAAGGGAGAAGAACTCAGTGGAATTCAGAGAATTCGAAGGGATCGGATGGTGCAGCTGGTACCACTATTTCACAGAGATCACTTTCGAGGAACTGTCTAAGAATGTGAGGCTTCTTGCAGAAATCAGAGATCGAGAGAAGATAGATTACAGACTCGTTCAACTGGATGACGGCTATCAAGAAGACATAGGTGATTGGCTTCAAACCAACTCCAAGTTTCCCCAATTGAAGGAGATCGCATCGGAAATCAGGGGAGAAGGGTTCAACGCAGGACTCTGGATAGCACCCTTTTCCGCTTCTGAGACCTCTAGACTGTTCAACGAACACAGAAATTGGTTTGTGAGAGACGATGATGAAAGCCCCAAAGTCGCTTACAGAAACTGGGGAAAGCGGATATTCGCCCTCGACAGTACGAATCCAGAAGTCTTAAGTTATCTTGAAAACTTGATAAAGTCTATTAGAGATTCTGGCTTCGATTACTTGAAGATAGATTTCCTCTTCGCCGGAGCTATCCCGGGAAGGAGGTTTGATGAAAGCGGCACTCCCGTTCAAGCCTACAGAAAAGGAATGCGGATAATCAGAAACTCTGCGGGAAAGGATTGCTTCATTCTTGGTTGTGGAGCGCCACTTCTCCCTTCAGTCGGTTTTGTCGATGGAATGAGGATAGGATCAGATACTGCTCCTCATTGGAACGGTGAACCTATGGATATCGGGGTTCCCAGTGCAAGATTCTGCTTGAGAAACGCATATACTAGATCTTTCATGCACCGAAGACTGTGGCTTAATGATCCCGATACGATCATACTGGGGGACTGTGATCTCACCGAAGAAGAAAAGAGAATCTTTGCCCTGTCTGTGGGATTGCTTGACGGAATGATGCTCAATAGTGATGACATGGCGCGAGTAGACAAGAACGGAATAGAGCTCCTAAGAGAAGCGATATCACTCAGAGGTGGAGAACCAAGGGTGTTTCTCGACGGTATGAATGGGTTTTTTGCGGCCTGTACTAGAAAGGCCCCTCAAAGTAATGTAATTTCATTTGTGAATCTTACTGATACACCGAGGCATTCGATAAAACTAAAAGAAATGTATCGGGATTGGTCCGGTGTGATACCTTCCGTCGATGAAGTTGAGCTTCCATGTAGGAGCATCTGGATACAAAAGAGGAGATCCAGCACAGAATAAATCCGTAGTCCGAACCTGTCCGCCAAGATGGAGAAGTGCTTATTCCACTCTCAACGTTCCCACAATGATCTCATCAAAGCTGGTTTCTGTTTTCTGGAGCCGATGTTAATCATCCTGGACTAGAATCCAGACGGTCAATGGCGGGATCTCGGTCGTATTTTCGTAAAAAGAGACGCTTCTTCCAGAAAGGTAATCCCAGAATTCTCCTTCGAATTGAGGGTTGAAGAAGGCATTCTCCCTTGAAGGGTTAATTACAACAATCACTTCATCAGAGTCCTTCCATCTCCTGAATGAAAAAACCGGTCCTTCAGTCGTCAACACTTCATATTCTCCGTCTCTAATCGACTCATGAGATCTCCTAAGATCAATAAGGGTTTTGTAGAATTCGTAGATCTCCCAATTCCATCTCTCCTTATCCCAAAGCATTGGAGCCCTGTTTTCGGGATCCTTTCCGCCCTTCATTCCAATTTCATCTCCGTAGTAGATTACAGGGCTGCCGATGAAAGTCATCTGAATCGCCACTGCTATCTTCAGAAGATCAACTTGATTGAAGGCAAGGGTAAGAATTCTCTCGGTGTCGTGGCTGTCAAGAATGTTCCAGAGAGAATGCAGAGTCTGAGGTGGATAAGCGTTGAGATACAGATTAGTCATAGCTGCGAACTTTGCAGCAGAGTTTCCTGCTCTAAATACATACTCGATCACAGCTTCCTTGAAAGGATAATTCATTGCCGAATCGAAGGTCTTACCCCTCAGAAGCGACCTTGCATCGCCCCAGAACTCTGCGATAAGTATCATCTCCCTTTCGAGGCTCTTTACGAGTGGTCTGAAAAAGGCGCTCCAAAAGAGAGGGTCGACTTCTGTAGCGACATCGAGGCGCCAGCCACCGATTCCTTCAAGATCGTACTTGCGTACAAGTTGTTCCACGTAAGCCTGCCAGCCTTCGTTGAGGCTGTTGATCTTAGGCATATATGCGTAGCCGTTCCATCCCACATATGTCATTGCCCTATCCTGGATCTTCCTTATTGGAAAGCGTTTGACAAAATACCAGTCCTTGTAAGGGGAAGTCTCCTCTCTTTCACGGAGATCTTTGAAGGCGAAGAAGTCGTAGCCGGTATGATTGAAGACTCCATCGAGAATCAATTTGATGTCAGAATCTTCCGCCAGTGAAATGAGCTCCTCGAAAACATAGTCGTCGCCGAAATTGTCATCGATCTTCAAGTAATCTTCAGTATCGTACTTATGGCTCGAAGGACTCTCGAAAATGGGATTCAGATAAATAACCTCTACCCCCAGTTCGAGAATGTGATCGAAGTGATCGATTATTCCCTTGAGGTCTCCACCAAAGAAACCATCGCCTCCTAGGTTCGCAAAGGCGGGGTCAATATCCCATGACTGGGTTCCGTCGGGGTCGTTATCGGGATTTCCATTTGCGAATCTCTCGGGAAATATCTGATAGTAGAGCGCCCCTCTGGACCATTCAGGTAGTTCAAAGTACGGGATAGGAAGTTTCTCTTTGGAAAAGCTGAAGAAAGTCCGAGGCTCTCGACACAGTCCAAGAGAATCCAGGATGAGTAAGTCCTTTCCTGTCCCAATCTCAAAATAGTATTCAAGTACTTGGACCTCGATTCTTTCACTTCGATAGAAGCTTTGGTTGCCGAAATCGCGGAGATATTCGAGTGAGTACTCTTTGTCATCGATCACCAGCTTCACTTCATAAACGTTCCCTGAGGGCAATGAAAGGGCGAAGTAAAACTCCTTTTCATTTATCGGGTTGAAATAGTCCCTGCTTCCAAAATCATGTATGACAGAATTCTGAAGTTCTCCGAAGTCCTCAACAGACAGAAGAGAGAGTCCGCCTTCACCTTCGCTTTGATTGCCGCGATCGTTTTCAACTGTGAGAGTAGATTCGTCTGTAGAGAAATAATAGTGATACATGCCCGGCTCAAGATTTGCTTCGGCTCCCCACCAGTTGTTTTCGAGACGTGACATCTCCAGCACAGATGATTTCTCAAGAATTACTACCGAAGGCGTAGAGTCCGATGTGGTTACAAATGAAACCCCATGAGTTATCACTATTGCTGAGATGAATATCAAGATCGTCATTCTCTTCATCATTTGAACTCCTCCTTGATTCTTTTCCTGGTCATGGCGTTCGCGCCCCAAACTCCGAAGAGAATGAAGGACACTCCAAGAATCTGAACTGAACCGAACCTTTCACCCCTGAAGACAACACCGGCCAGAAGAGACACAACAGTTGAAAGGTAAACAAATACAGTAGAACGCGAAGCTTGGAGTTTGGACAACATGAAGTTGATCAGAAAGAATGCTCCGACCGACGATAATGTACCGAGATAAAGCGCGGCAATGGCAACACGAGGCTGAGCAATTCCGCCGATATAGAACAAGAACTCTCCTCTCGACAAAGACAGTATAACTGCAATTACGGTGAAAGAGATGAAGCCCATCGTCATCATATGATATGTAATCTCCCATGATCTAAACTTGACAGAGGCTTTTCTCGAGAGAATGTTATAGAAGGCTGCAGAGATTGTGCTGCCTATCAAAATGATAGGTCCCAGCGGACTGCTTCCTGATGAAATACCCTTTCCGGCGGTTATCAAAATTATTCCAAATAGTGCAGTCAAGACTGAGATTATCTGTGGAGCGGCAAGTCTCTCCTTAAGAAATACCCTGGCGAAAATAAGAACGAATATTGGAATTGTCGAAAGGAGTATTCCGGCTTCTGATGAAGTTGACAAGGAGACCCCGACATTTTCGAAGATGAAGTACATTACTGGCTGAACAAGGCTGAGAAGAAGCAGATCTTTGAAGACCGCTCTGTAGGGTCTGACCCTAACGATTCCAAACAATCTGAACAATGATATAGTCAGAAAGGCAACGGAAAACCTGTACGAAAGAAAGTACATGGGGTTTGTATATTCAAGTGCGTTCTTCGTAAATAGAAAGGAAAGACCAAAGATAACTGAAGAACCAATTCCCGCAAAATATGCCAAAAGCCTGTCTCTTTCTATCTCTGCCATAAAGCACCTCAACCAATAATAGCACTGCGGCGGAGCAACCGCCTACCTTAGAACTTTGTCGCCTTTGCATAGTCTATAATAGTATTGATCTTCTTTTCAAGAAGGCGGTGTTGCTTTGTTCAGAAGGTATTTTCTGTTTTTTATTCTGCTGATTTCGATCATCGTCAGTGGATACTCATTCAGAGATCTGGACTGGTTTAAGTATGAATCAGAGCACTTTGTTTACATATACCATAACGAAGTAGCCGGCTCGGTTTCCCAAATTGAAGAGATTGCAGAAAACACCTTCCACAGCTTGAGCGAATTATTCGGGAACCCTTTCAAAGATAAGATCTCAATATTGATCGGAGGCTACGAGGATCGGTCAAACGGTCTGGCAAATCCAATCCTGGAATCAATCTACATAATGACGATCGGTCTCGACTATCCCTACAGAAATGACGGTTTCTGGTTAGAAGAAGTAATCACTCACGAACTTAGTCATTTATTTCAGATGACCGCAACGACTCAAGTAGGAAACTTTCTGCGAAATTATTTCTCAAGACTTTACCTTCCTAACGCCCTTCAGCCCATGTGGTTCACCGAAGGCTTTGCTCAGTTAGGGAGCGAGCTTATTGGAGACCTTTATGAGTACGATTACAGACGCTTGCCTTTTCTTTGGGATCAACTTGACAGAGAGGATCCCTTTCTCGAGGAGACCGTAATATCTGGTCACAGTGGCATCGGGGGAGAGGCCTATTACAATTACGGCTATGCATTCCTGACATTTCTATATGAGACCTATGGCTTTGAAAGCATTCAGGAATTGGTCAGGATAAAGTCGGGGATTCTTGGATTCGCCGGAGTTGAAGTCGCTTTCAGAACCGTTTATGAAAAGAGCTATGACGAATTGAAGGCAGAGTTCATAGACATTCAAACTCGTAGATGGATGGAAGTTGAATCTCCGTCTATTAGCAGATTTTCTCAGAAAATTGGAGAATTTGTCAGTCACTTCAGACCAAAGAATTATTCAGGCGGATTGTACTATCTCTCTTACGATAGAGAGATGAGATGTTACTCCCTGTACAGGGAAGGGGCCGAAATTCTCAATTCAACCATGGAGATTCTTGATTTTTCGGTTTTCGAGAATGAAATAGCACTTCTCGTTTTCGAAAGAGAAGTGTCTGAAACAAGGTTGTATTTCTTCAGAGAAGGAAAATTGGAAAGGACAAAACACTCCCATCTTCTGGGAATTGATTTTATAGGTAAGGACCGCCTGGTGGTTTTGAAGAACAACTTCGGAATCCTTTCTGTAGAGATTCTTTCTCTTAGAAACGAGAGAATTACACCGATCTTTGAAGCTTCTGCCGGTGCCGAAATACAGATTGACAACCTCAGAGCTTCTCTAGACGGAACCCTTGTCGCATTCAGAGTGAATATTCTTGGAAGCAAATGTCTGGCGTTATATTCTTCAGTCGACGATAGTCTAAGCTTCTATGAGTTAACAAAGGATTTTTCAATCGGCAGCTGGACGGCTGATGGGCTTCTGATTTCCATTCAAAATGGTATAGGTAGCAGCATTTATCTCCTGACTCAAGGAGGAAAGATGTCCGGTCTGGCATCCTTCGCCAGGTATGTCAGGGAACCCGCCAGTACAAGAGATGGTTTTGTGGCCGCGGGTCAGTTTCAAGGCAACAAACTGCTCCAGGCCTCAGAGGTTAAGCCTGCCAGCTTTGAACTGGACTCAATCGAGGTTAATTCTCGCTCTTCTGAATCGGCAGAGGGGACCAAGTATGATGGTTTTGCAGACTGGAAGTTCATATCGCCGATCCCATACAAAGGTTTGTCAGTAATATTTTCCGACCTGACGTTTCACAACAAGCTCATTGTAGGAGGTTCATTCAATTTCGAAACGATGCAACCGGGTCTTCACATAGAACTCCTCAGCGAAGATTACGCCCCAGTTGATTTCGCTCTCTCAATTGCGTTTTCGGATCTTAGGCCGGAAGCTTCTTTGGATGCCTACAGACAGTACAAAATAGACCCAAAACTCTCTTTCGGGTGGAGGGCTAGATTTGAATACCCTCTGCGACTCTCAGGATCGGTCAATGCGATTCTTAAAGATTCTTCGGCTCTTTATGGCGGTCAGGCTTCGCTTGAGACTCTAATCAATATTAGGGATACTCAGACGGCTACATCGAATCTCGTCGATGTAGGTATAAACGTCGATTTTGACTGGAAGAAAGACGGGTTCACGATTGATTCTACTATCTTCTCTAGAGTAACCTTTGGTGCTGATCCTTCTGTTGTGCCGGTTGAAATGTGGGACTTCAGAGATACTTCCAATATTGTTGTGGGACTCTCAGTTTCTTCGGATTATGCTGTTTCCAGGAGAGGTATTAATTTCTTGAATCTCGTCCATCTTTCAGAAGAAGGAATGGGAGCAAAAATCGACTTACTGATTGGAAGCCGATTTTCCTGGAGATTGGTAATATACAAATTTGAAACTGCCTATCTCTACGCAGCATACCCGTTGGCCATCAGAATGGGAGTCATGCTCGAGAACATGAGACTCCTTCCATACTTTGATTTCAGGCTACTCTACTAGAATCTCGCAACCAGAGGCAGAATCGGAGATTCTTGCTTCATGAAGCCCCGATTCATTATATATTTCGAACGATAAGACTCTCTCATTACATTTGAAGGTTCCTCTCTGAGGGCGGACCTCGATCTTGATTCCATCGTGTGTGTTGGTTACAACCAGCTTTTTGATTGAGTATTCGCCATTCTTGTAGGCGTAAGAGAAGCCGTCGTCTTCGTAAAGATCAAATTCGGCCCGTTCCTCCACAAAGCCAGTGAAATGAAGGTCTCCCCAGGAACCACCATCTGTATACTGTGTACTGGCTGTAGTAGGCAGCAGAGTATCCCGCCTCTGAAAGTGAGGAATCGTGTCCAAGGGAGCGTTCACCCAAATGTGGCCGCCGTCGATAACACTTTTGCTGTTGAGATCAAGCCACTCTCCTTCCGGCAGGTACACATGTCTTCCCTCCGAATTCCTTTGATAGACGGGGGCTGCCATTATCGCTGAACCCAACATAAACTGGTCGTCGGCGTAGTAAGTCTCCCTATCTTGGGGCCAGACTATTGAGAGGGGTCTAATCATAGTAGTCTCGCCATCTACGGATTGCTTGTGAATCGTGTAAAGATATGGAAGTAATGAATAACGGAGTTCGATAGCCTTCTTGACAAGCCCTTCTATTTCTTCATCGAAAGCCCATGGTTCCTGTCTTCTAGTACCAATAGCGCTATGATTTCTGAAAAAGGGAAGAAATACTCCTAACTGCGTCCAACGGACAAGCAACTCTCCGCTGCAGTCACCTCCGAAGCCTCCCACATCACAACCGGTAAAGCTAACTCCAGCCATTGAAATAGACTGCACAAGCCTTATTTCACTCAGAAGGTGCTCCCACTGGCTATCATTGTCTCCGGTCCACAGGATGGCGTATCGCTGAATTCCGGGGTAAGATGACCTTGTAATGTTGAACGGTCTTCTTCCCGGATCGTATCTCCTTATACCTTCATAGGAGGCTCTAGCCATATTGAATCCGTAAATGTTTCTCACCTTTCTGTGCTGGTGTACTGTTCCTGTGTCATCTCTCTGTGTGAAATCAGTCCCATAGTCATAATACTTTTTCTTCGACATGATTCTCCCGAAAAGAAACTCTGTTTCTATTCCTCGGTCCTCAAGTTCGGCAAACATTAGTCTTAGTTCTCTTAGTGATTCCGGTGTATAGAATATTGCAGGTTCATTCATGTCGTTCCAGAATCCAGCAATTCCTATCCTCAGTAGCCGGGAGTAATACTCTCCCCACCAACTTCTCGTGGCTGCATTTAGGAAGTCGGGAAAGCCCGATTCTCCTGGCCAGACGGCCGCTCTGAAAAGTCTGCCATCTCCTCGCTTGCAGAATGAATCATTCTT
>DSBT01000187.1 GCA_011045915.1 Mesotoga infera | reverse complement strand
GACTCTCAGCCTGCAGAGCGCAAGCAACGACCTTGTTCCCCACATATAAGTTGCGTTGATTGTTGTTGCGATAGCGAGTATCGGGCCGCCGAATGCGAAGACGTAGAAAAGAAATCCGCTGAGATAGTTCGAAGCAATGTCGTTAAGAGTTCCTTTCTCGAGCATGTCCCCACCGACACCAAACGAGACAACTGCCATCAGGAGATAGCAAGCCAAGACAACTGAGAGGGAGAAGATTACCGAAAGCGGCAGATTCTTTTTTGCGTTCTCCACCTCTCCGCCAAGCTCTATCACGGCATTAGAGCCCGCAAATGTGAAAGTCAAGAGCGCCGAAGCGTAGATCATTGAACCAATGCCCGTTGAAAAAACGCCTTCAATATTCCCCGGTTCTATGTTAGCCATGCCTGGCACGGTGTAGACTGCTATGGCTATGAACAATAGGGCTACGGATATAATTTCTACACGAGAGGCTATCTTCAGTCCTAGAAGGTTCACGATATAGAAGAAGGTGAGTATCAGAAAGGCTACCGGAACAAGGGGAATCCCGTCCCAGATCCCTTTCATGTATGACGCAAGCGCGAGCGCATTCAGAGGAAAGAGACCTACAAAGGCCCCGAAGAGATAGGCCCAAAGGCCGAGAAATGCGACTCTGGGTGAGAAGAGGAAAGCACCGTACTTGAAGGTTCCTCCGGTTGTCGGAAGCGTAGAACCTAGAAGCATCACGTTGATCATTATGATCGCCATCGGGAGAAATGCGAAAACGAAAGCCGGAATGGTACCCACTCCCGCACTTCTATAGGCTATTGGCATGTAGATGAATATCCCCGCTCCGATAGTCATACCTATTTCCAGAGCTACCAGATCCCAGAACTTCATACCTTTTTTCATCCGTTCCACCTTTCTGAGTACTCGTAGGGAATTTGGCGTCGAGTTCGAATGTCTCGTCAATAATGCATCTTGTATTATACATTGAGGATAGCTTAAGCAGAAAGACTTGTCTAGATTTGAAAAAACGGGAATCCCTGCATTGCCTTGCGCAGTGCCTATCGAAACTCAGTACACTTTAGAGTAAAAAAACTCATCGGTGTTGGAGTATACTCAAGTACAATCTTAGGAGCCTGTATTGCAGATTCTTTTGTCGTTGGGGTGTTTCTTCCGGAATTAGAAGAGTCATTTTGGCACCGAATTGCTTGGAATTCGGTCAAGACTGTTGGCCCAAGATCTGATCTTGAGGGAGGCTTTTAGGTGGAGGAAAAACCATGTCTAAGACTGTTACTGTTTCCTTATGGATATTGATCGCTCTAGCCTCGTGGGCAGTGTCGCGTTTGAATTTTCTTCTTTTCCACTCGTTTATCGAAATTACTGCGATTTTGATCGCCGGAGTCCTGGTATCAATGGCATTCATTTCCAGAGGAAAGAATGTTCTTGTACTGAGAATGGGATATCTCTACAGCGTAGTAATGTTTCTTGATGTTCTTCACACGATTTCGTATGCCGGGATGGGGGTCTTCCCTTCCTGGACGGCAAATCAGCCGACACAGTTCTGGATTCTGGGTCGGTTGATAGAGGCTTCCGGTCTGGCGCTGGCGCTGGTTCTGCCTAAGAAACGAAGCCTCAATATTGGCTATTTTGCAGGATTCATGATTGCAGGAGCGCTTGGAACGATGGCGATCGCCCTTGGATACTTTCCCGACTGCTTTATTCCTGGAACCGGTCTCACTTCATTCAAGATTTCGATGGAGTATGTAGTAATAGGAATCATATTATTGAGCATCTATATTCTTTTCAAGAGTAATTCCCCATACGTCCTCCCTTACAGAAAGCACTACTTTCTGGCTCTTCTTATGACCGCTGCCGGTGAGATAGTTTTTACAACCTATACCGACGTGTACGGTTTTTCTAACATGCTTGGCCATGTTTTCAGAGTGATATCTTATTTCGTTATCTTGCAGGGGATAGTCTACAGGTCTATTCGCGAGCCGATCGACAGCCTTTACAATAGAATCAGCAAGACCCAAGAAGAGCTTATTGCAATTATGAGCGAGACGACTGAAATAAAGGATCCATACACAGCAGGTCACCAGAAGCGAGTTGCTATACTGGCCGACGAGATAGCAAGAAAGATGCGACTTTCACAGGATGATCGAAATGTGCTTTCGTTCGCCTCCAGGCTCCACGATATTGGAAAGCTGTTTATACCTACAGATATCCTCTCAAAAGCGATGTTTCTAAACGAACAGGAGCGGGATTTCATAGAACTCCACCCGGGCAAGAGCTATGATCTTATGAAAGGGATACCTTTCGAAGGGTCGGTGCTCGATACAATACTGCAGCATCATGAACGCTTGGACGGCTCAGGGTATCCAGAAGGACTGACCGACAAAGAAATATTGCTGACATCGAAAATTCTTTCGGTAGCTGACGTGGTTGAAGCGATGCTTTCGGAAAGGCCTTATAGAAGAGCGCACAGTGTTGAAGAGGCTATGGAGGAAATCGGAAGTAATTCAGGAAAGCTTTATGATTCGTCAGTTGTGAATAGCTGTCTGGAGTTGTTCCAGAGTGGCTTCTCGTTTAAAGCCCATGAGGAGTGATCCCGTGAGAGGCGATATGGATGGTTAATCATTACAACTTGCTCTATGAGTCAATTGCGGACAATCCAGATCTGCTCATCTGCAGGTGGAAGGCCGATACAACACTAACTTTTGTCAATCACGCATATGCCGAGTTCTTCGTTATGGAAAGGGATCAACTACTCGGAAAACAATGGATTGATTTTGCCGAAAGGGATCCAAGCAGGGAGCTTGAGAAAGCCTTGCACAGCAAAGCAGAAGTTGAACACTCTTTTCAAAGGGAAGATCCCGCAGTGGCTGCCGATGGAGCTGTGCACTGGATTCACTGGTACAATCAACCGGTGCATGGCGCTACCGGGAAGCTGATTGAATACCAGTCGGTTGGAATCGACGTAACTGAGCAGAAGGAAACCAGGAGAAAACTTGCTGAGTCAGGGCAGACTCTGCAGCTCATTCTGGACAATATTGAAGAGATAGTTGCGTATCATAAGCCTGATCTTAGTATTGTATGGGCGAACAAAGCATTCAGAGATAGGGTGGCGGTAGACAAAGAGAGTCTGCTGGGCAAGACATGCTATCACCTGTGGTACGGAAGGCAAATTCCTTGCGACGATTGCCCTGTATCGAAGGCCGTCAGGGAAAAGAAAACAGTTGTTGAAGAGATCGAGCAGAACGGAATCATCTGGCACATCAAGGCATACCCGATCTTCGATACTTCTGGAGATATGTTGGGAGTAGTGGATCTCGCGTATGACAAGACAAGAGAACTCGAGATCTACTCGAGGCTGAGAGAGCGCGAAGAGAAGTACAGAGCGATTGTAGAATCTACGGACGACATAATCTTCGAACTGGATAGAGAGAGCAGGCTTATTGCGATTTTTGGAGCCTGGATAGAGAATTCAGAAATCGATATAGATTCCTTCATTGGCAAGACCGCAGCCGATATATTCCCTGAAGGGACAGCAGAAGTACATATGATTAATAACAAGAGAGCTCTCAGCGGAGAGCCAACTACATATGAGTGGAGCTTTGGCGAAGGGATCAACCAGAGACACTACAGTATCAATCTGTCGCCGGTATTCGATGATGACGGGGAAGTCTCCGGTCTGGTCGGAATTGGCAGAGACATTACGCAACTCAAGAAGGGAGAAGAAGCTCTCAGAAGAAGCAGGGATGACCTTCTGCTAACAATGTCCAGCCTTCTGAAGGTCAAGGATCCCTACACGGTTGATCATCAGAGAAAGGTTGAAAGAATAGCGACGGCAATTGCGGAACGACTCAAACTCCCCAATGAAAGACTTGAAGCGCTGAGAATAGCAGCTATTGTCCATGACATAGGGAAGCTTTCCATTCCTGCAGATATACTTAACAAACCCGGAAGGCTTAACGAGATTGAATGGGCGTTGATCAAGAATCATCCCGACGAAGGCTACAAAGTCCTGAAGGAGATCCATTTCGGTCTGCCCGTTGCAGAAATAGTCAGGCAGCATCGCGAGAGAGTCGATGGGTCCGGTTATCCGAGAGGTCTGAAAGACGGTGAAATAATGCTTGAAGCGAGAATTCTTGCAGTTGCAGATGTTGTCGAGGTAGTAAGCTCCCATCGTCCTTATAGACCCGCACTGGGACTTGAGATGGCCCTGGAAGAGATTAAATCAGGAGTTGGCACGAAGTATGATGAAGGAGTCGTCAAAGCCTGTCTTGAGCTCTTCAGTTCTGGGTTTTTGCCGATCTAGACATCAGATTTTAAACTGCAGAAGCTCTCTTCCCTGGAACTGTGGACGTTGTGAACTGCACGGATAATGAGAATTTCG
>DSBT01000186.1 GCA_011045915.1 Mesotoga infera | reverse complement strand
TCAGAGACTTCGAAAGTCACCTCGTCCCCATCGGGATCGGAAGCAAAAGCCCTGAGATACAACCTGAAAGTCTCGCCCTCTTTCACAACTCCATCGGGAATTGACACCACCGGAGCTCTGTTGACGTTCTCGACGGTCACGGTGAATGTGCCGATGCTTTCAGCGCCTTTACTGTCAGTGACTAATAATTCGACCTCATGATTCCCTTCGGAACCGAAGCCGGGAGTAAATATGTAGTTGCCATCCTCGATAGAACCTGGACCCTCAGAGACTTCGAAAGTCACCTCGTCCCCATCGGGATCGGAAGCAAAAGCCCTGAGATACAACCTGAAAGTTTCGCCCTCTTTCACAACTCCATCGGGAATTGAAACCACCGGAGCTCTGTTGACATTCTCGATCCTTACAGTGAAGGATGCAGTATTTGTCGCACCCTTTTCATCTTCTATAAAGACCTTTACCGATTTGTCACCAGCGTCTCCGAAATCGGCACTGAATATATATTTACCCTCGACAAGCTCTCCAGGCCCCTCGACTCGAAACTGTACATCATCGCCATCAGGTTCGCTCACTCTGCTGAGGATATCAACTTCTACCATCTCACCCTCTTTCAAAACCAAATCGCTCAGCAACAGCCTGGGAGGTCGATTCACATCAAGAACCTCAATCTCAAAGCTTGAAAAGGTCTCGTTTCCGAAGCTGTCTTCTGCTTTTATTGAAACACTTTTCTTTCCGGCATCTTTGAAAGAGGGTTCGTATATTAATAGACCGTCTTCGAGTCTTCCGGGTCCATCTTCTATGCTTAGAACCAGATTTTCAACATCTTCATCAATCACCGATGAAATGATATCGACAGTAAGTCTTTCTCCCTCATTCACAATCTGATTCTCGATCCTCACTTCGGGCGGAGCATTTACGTCAGTAACTTCGAGCTGAATATCTCGTGCCGTTTCATTTCCCTGCGTATCTCTGGCCAGTACCCTCAAGACGGCCTTCCCGGAGTCACTGTATCCCGGAGCATAACTGTAGATGCTTCCTTCAAGCTTGCCGGGCCCTTCGACAGAGAATTCCAGCTCGTCCCCATCTGGATCAGTTGCTATTGAGTTCAGGTCTATCGTTAGCATTTCTCCTTCTCGAGCAACGACTGGGGATGTGTCGATTTCCGGCGGCCGGTTGACTCTGATAATGTTTATCAACATTTCATCTTCAGATTTTTTTCCTTGCTTGTCTGTTGCCTGGACCCTCACTGCGATTTCCCCGGCGTACGAGAAACCCGGTTCGAAAACGTAGGAAAAGCCAGACAACTCTCCTGGACCCTCTAAGATTTCAAGAACAATGTCATCGACTCTTTCATCTTTAACAAACTGTCTCAAGTTTACGGTAAGTGTTTCACCCTGGTTGACAACCTGTACGGGCAATTCCAGTTCCGGTTCTTTATTCATAAGTCCAGGAAGCGTAATAACCAAGATTATTGCAGCTGCCGCCGCTGCAATAAGAACATAGATCATCCATCTTTTCATCATATCTACCCCCTTAATTGTCGGGAACTACTGCAAACTTTCTTACACCGGTCTAGATCTTGTCACATCAATAGTCCAAGCTTTATTGACTCAGTTCTCTTCTCGGATTATCGATTTTATCCGTTTGTATTTCAGCGTTTGATACGTCATCCTGGTCAAAGAGAACTACTACCTCATCGAAGCCCATACCCAAAAATAGTCCGTGAAAGAAGTTTCTCGCGCTCTCTCTCGATGTCTCATCGACACCCATCTCAAAGGCGTTTTGAAGTGCCTGTTTTTCAATCTCCTCACTGTATGATTGAAAGGTTTTCAGCATGTCCCTGTTGCCGAAAATTCTAACCAACACCCCGCTTTGATTGATCACCCTGATATCTGGAATCTTATTCTGCGGGATAGTCACTTCAAGCTTGGGGGAGGGAAGAGTGAGCTTTATTCTCCTTGCTTCACCCTCATGTATTTCTATTGCGTCCTCCTTCAACCTTCTCAAATCAAGATAGCCTCGAACCTGAAACGGAACGATGAAAATGAAGCGCTGAGAAGTACCGGGGACGAAACTTCCCCTTTCAGGTTCAAAGATGAGCAAGGTAGTCATCCTGGCGGTACTTAGTTCGGAGATTCTCTCCACCTTGTGAATTATCGATTCTGATCTGAAACTTGCCTTCTTCCTGGACTGGAAGAAGAATAACAGAAGCAGTGCAATCACGGCAAAAAGAACGATATTTAGGACGAGCAATGAGTCACCTCCAAGAACCTGATGTTTCAAAGATTATTCATGTAATCTATCATTAGGTTGCCCATAGCCGCCATGGCAACTAAAGTGATTACTACGAAAACAATTGCCAGAATTATCAGTATTCCCTGTATCCTGAAGTAATATCTGAGACTGTCAAGAGCTATCTCCAGGTTTATTGAAGCCTTTGAATGAATGAACGCGTCCAGCTCCTTTTTCGATTTCCTTAATTTCAGCCCCATAACCAGAGCGATGATTGCACTAATCGCTCCAAAGATAGAGAAGGGATTCGCAACCATACCAGCTATAGATCCTATGATTCCAAGAACGGCGCCTATAATCGTCCAAACACCTACGAAACCGGACCAGTAGCTCAGGCCGCTCAAAGTTTGATAAGAGATGCTTTCAATTCCAGAAGCTTCATTTGTCCTTTCGAACATAAGAAACACCTCCTCTTCTCAACTCATACCAAGTTTATCAGAGAAGAAAGGAAATCCATTCAAATAGGGAAAACCTATTGAATTAACCGACTATACGGTTTCTGTGTATGGACTGACAAGCGCTTTTACTTGAAGTAGCTGGAATGATATAATTAAAACAATCTATATCGGAATTAAAACTAAGGAGGTCTGTTGATAATGGAATATCGCAAGGTTGGAAAGAGCGGTCTTCTCATCAGTGAACTAAGTCTTGGTTCATGGCTCACGTTTGGCGCTCAGCTAGACATTGATAATGCAAGAGAAGCAATGAGAGAAGCATACAGATCGGGGGTCAATTTCTTCGATACTGCAGAAGCATATGCTAGTGGGATGGCCGAATCGATGATGGGTGAAATTCTGAAGGAGTTCAAACGCGAAGAGATTGTTGTATCCACGAAAATCTTTTGGGGAGGAAGCAAACCTAATCAGAAAGGTCTCTCGAGAAAGCATCTGCTTGAGGGTACCTGGAATTCATTGAAGCGGCTACAGCTTGATTATGTTGACTTGTTGTATGCTCACAGACCCGATCCCGAAACTCCAATGGAAGAAGTTGTTCTTGCAATGGACTACATTGTCAGAAATGGAATGGCCTTCTACTGGGGTACATCAGAATGGAGTGCCAAAGATCTGGAAGAGGCTCATAAGGTTGCAGATAAGCTGAATGCAGTTCATCCCGTAGTCGAGCAACCTCAGTACAATATGTTTGTAAGAGAGAGAGTCGAGTCTGAATACTTGCCTATATACGAAAAATACGGCCTCGGTCTCACTGTTTGGAGTCCTCTTGCAAGCGGACTTCTTACTGGAAAATACAACAATGGAATTCCCGAGAATAGCAGGTTGGCGAAATTTCCCGGTTTGAAAAAGCATCTTGAAGAGAATAAACTCTTCTCGGATGAGAATCTCAAGAAAGTCGCAAGGTTGGCGGACGTTGCCAAGAAACTTGATACCGGACTCGCTCAGCTTGCACTTGCCTGGATACTTGTGAACAAGACTGTCAGTTCGATAATTCTAGGAGTTAGCCGGGTGGAACAGCTGAGGGAGAACTTGAAGGCTCTCGAGCTAAGAGACAAGCTGACAGAAGATGTGATAAAAGAGATAGATTCAATTATTAAGTAGCTTCCGTCTTAGCCGTTTCATTTGGTGATTATTAAGAGAGGAGTTGTCGATTTGAAAAAGGCATTGCTGTTTCTATCGTTTCTATTGGTAATTGCTCTTGGGAGTTCATGTCTCTATATAG
>DSBT01000185.1 GCA_011045915.1 Mesotoga infera | reverse complement strand
TTGTAGTTCGGATGGAGCAGTTCCTGTCAGTAGTGACGGTACAAGATCCGCAAACCACCTGAAAGCCAGACCAAAAGCAGAGAGAATCTGGAATGCAGCGAGTGTTTTCACCGGAATTTTCTCGGTAAATGCAGCTCTAAGTTGCGGAATTTCCAAAGACATAAATGAGAGAATGAATGCATACAGCGACGAAGCCATTAGAGCAATATACACAAGGTACATCTCGTTGAACTGAATAAAGGTGTACATAGTGTATGTATAGAGGAAGTAGCCAATGGTGCCAGTCAAAAGAAGCTTGCCTCTGAGAGAATTCTTCAGAGCTATATAGAGAGAGATAATGAGCAGGGGTATCCATAGGAAGAGCGTTACAACATCTTGGCCTCTTGCTTGGGGTCCGAGAGCTATCGACTCGTATTTGTAGAGACCTTCACCATATATTGTGATTTCTCCGCTACGAAGAGATTCAAATTGGTAAGATCCCGGTCCACCTCCGACGAATGCGCCGTAAGATGCTGCCAACGCCGATAATACCGATATAACAATCACAAGAACCATAATTGGTTTAGCGAACTTCATTTGTCAACCTCCTTTTTCGATTTGTCGAGAACCCGAATCTTCTCTGATAGTCTTTTGAGACCTCTGTACAAACCTTCTATCTCTTCTTCTCTGCAATAATCAAAGAGTTCCGTTAAAAAACCTTTGCCCTCTTCAACTCGTTCCTTCCAGAAACTCTCGCTAGTTTCAGTCAATATGACTCTTATTGATCGACGATCTTCCTTATCTCTCTCGATTCTCACGAAGCCTCTTTTTTCGAGTTTCAAAGCTATCTGTTTCACATTCTGGTGGGAAGTCCCCATCACACTGGCTAGATCATTAATTGTTGGAGATACATCGCCAAACTGTTGAATCACAAGCGTCATGAATAGCTGTTTTGTAGTGAACCCTTCAGTTCGGAAGCTACGGTCAAGAATGGTCTGCAACTTGTTTGACAAAAAGAATATTGAGCCGAATATGTATCTCTCTTTTTCAAGTAAATTCACAAAAATCACCTATCCACAGTGAGGTTTCCCCGACTTCGTGAGTTGAAGTTCTGAAGTAGCTAATTCAGTGAAAAGGGAAATGAAAGTCAGAAAGTAGCCACTGTCATGCTACAAGAAGAAACTCACGTGTTTTTGATAGTTTTTGGTTAGTGCATTCTCATTTTGCAGAGTATCTTGTTTGGCGCACCTGAATTTACGTGTTATTCAGTCTTGACCACAACTCGCTCAAGAAGAAATACCTGAAGGTCATGGTTTTGCTGGTGAAACCTTGCTGGAGATCTTTGAGGAGGATGATGAGGGCAATTCCGCAAAAAAGACTGTGGTTGTGCAGGTTATTGACTCTGAAAATGACAAGTTGTCCCCTGCAATACCTAGTTTCATCAACAAGATATGGGAGCAAAGAATCTTTCCGGAAAACCAATTCATGAAATTCTCCTCTCAGATTTGGAGTGCGGTAGTGCTTCGGGAAAGCAAGAGCACGTCATTCTGAAAGAAATCAGAATGCGCTATCTTTGTTATGAGTAAACCATTTGCATCATACTTGTGAGTGCAAATCGATAGGATCAAGAAAGGTCAACACAATTGCCTTACTGGCCCTTCCTCACGTATTCACAGTAATTGCTTCATTCTTTGTTTGAGAAGTATATGACTTTGTCCATTAGTATCTCTTCGTAGGCGGCGCTTACTGCCGTTCTGGGATCTATGTAGGCCCTAAAGGCTATAAAGAGCTCTTCATAAGTAATTCGTTCATATTCTGATTCCGGTATAACTGCGCAGAAGTTTTCGCCTTTCGGGTTTGATCTTGCCACTTTCCAGACATAGAAGAGATCGGCGTTCGGATCGTCAGGCAAGAAACGCTTAGCGCTACCTTTTAACCCCAGTTTGCTTTCCTCGCTCATCTCGCTGTTTATACTCATGAAACCGAGGAGAATTCTTGATTGAAGCGGGAGAAGGTCTTTGACGATATCGTTCGTATATACTATGAAGTTAGAGTAGATAGCCTTTCCAGTAAGCGAGTGTATTGGTCCGTAAACGATTGCGAAATCCTCCCCGGTTTCGGAAAGGTCAAAAGTGTTTGTCCGAAAGTAGACTGTATCTCTCGTCTCGCCGAAGACATCTGTGCCCGTTTGAATGCCATGATAACTCTCTTCAAACCACCTGTAGGTCTTCAGTTCCGAAGCGTGCATGTCTCCGTATTCATCGAGGATGGCTTCACGAAGTCTATCCATAGTTTCCGTCAGTTGCAGTTCAGATGTATCACCGGTTGCTCTTACTCTTAAAGGTGTGACAGGGAAGGGATCCTTCTCGAGATCCTCTGGGGGTGTGACCCTGAAGACCCATCCTCTGAAATTGCTTTTGTAAGGCGGCTTCACAAGTATCTCCTTGTAGCCAACGAGAGGGGGATCGCTTGTGTAAGACTCGCAGTCTTCCTCGTTTTCGAAGAAGGCAGTCCTGAAAAGAAAGTTTAACTCGTCCCCTTCTTCATCAAG
>DSBT01000184.1 GCA_011045915.1 Mesotoga infera | reverse complement strand
CAGAATATGCCGTTCTTCTGATAGCCTGGAGCCACTGACTTGATTTGCTGATATTTCTCAGTTCTGCTGGTTGTGCTTCGAAGAACTGCTTTTTTATGACACTGAACCTCCGGGAACGGAGATCTTCGATCCTTAAGATTATAAGTAAGGCTGTCACGGAGAAGCAAGCGCGCCGGCAGCATCCTCACTTTGTGCCAGAATCTGTAAGTTGGAATCCTGAGAAACATTGTTTGACATTCGAATTCGCTGTCCAGCTTCTTTCTTGAGCTGAAGTTGTGGAGCGAATTCGTGGTCCCGCAAATGATTGATTCGTCTAATCCTCACTTGAAACAATGCAGTTCACGGAAAGATTAGAAGTCCGATTCATTCCATGATGATGTAATTTCAGAAACCAGATTCCACGACTAATAGAATGACCGCTATCGATCAACTGGGAGTGCTACGCTGCGAATCGGCATTGCATGCAGATACGCTCTTCACCGGCTTCGCATTTTTCTGTCTTCTGACTTGATTCAAAATCCTGATCTTCTGTCACTTTAGCCGGCAACTCGTCATCTCAAATCTCCCGAGACTTCCCGGTTACTCCAAATGGTTGGTTCAGAGCGCCAATATGAGTCCGCCCTCTCCAGCATATGTGGCAATCGCAGGACCCATCTTTCCAATTATTACTTCCGAATCTCTCGCGCGTTTTCTTATTTCAGAAGCAAAGAACTCAGCGTCTTTGAGATTATCCACGTGTGTTATGCCAAAGATCTTCTTCCCGGTCTTTGAGGAAGCTTCTATCAACTCAATTATCGCTTCTCTAAATCTCCTGCTTCCTCTTACCTTCATAAGGAGCTTAACTTCGCCATTTATGCCGTGCAGGATAATCTTCATGTTCAAAATGTTAACCAGGCTGCCTTGAAATTTGCTAAGACGGCCGCCTTTGACAATATTCTCCACTGTCGCAAGAGGGATGATAATCTTCAAGTTTTCTCGGTACTTCTCCAGCGCTTCGACTATTTCGTCCAACTTAGCACCCGATTCAGCCATTCTAGCGGCTATCAGTACCTGAATGCCATGTGAAATCGAACCTGCGAGAGAATCGAATACGATCGCCTTGCCTCCGCTCATTTCGGCTCCGAGGATCGCTGATTGATACGTACCGCTGAGTTTTGATGAAATAGTAATGCAAAGTGGAGTTTCACCCTTCTTCTGAATATCCTCAAAGATCTCAGCAAAATCGGCCGGCGAAGGTTGAGATGTCTTTGGAAGCTCCCGGGATTTGCCCATTAATCGCCAGAACTCCTCTGGAGTGATGTCGATATCTTCCTTGAAAGTCATATCATCAACGGAAATGTTGAGAGAGGCAAAGGGAATACCATACTTCTTCAACGTTTCAACCGGCAGATCACATGAGCTGTCCGTTACTATCCTGACCACCGTATCCCTCCTCCGTGTTCATATAATAAGATTATATGTCATTACGAGTCCATAGCAATGATTGGGCAGAAAGTCGTCCAATACTTGAAACCATCTTGGTGGAAAATTGTCTCTAAAGACCACCGAATACCTAATTCCAAAAGAAAAGGGCGGATCGTCCGCCCTTTTGAATCCTATTCGCTGACCAGTCTATCTGCCAGATGCAATCTCTTTGAACCTTTCAACATCGAGTACTTCAGGAGAATAGCTTCCTGCAAGTCTCTCATACTGCCTGAGGAATGCCCTGAGGTGGTTCTCAGAGCCTCTAAGCAGATTTTCGTATACCCTTGCAGTCCTCGAGTCGATATCTCCCTCAAGCAAATCTTCCAGGTCCTTAATATCTATCTCTTCTATCAGAAGACCAACTTTTACCGCATCCAGAAGAGACTTGCTTCCACTCTCGATGAGTTCATCATAAAGCTTCTGAAGCGTCGAATCGGTGAAGACTCCAACTTCATTTTCTCCTACAGGATCTACCATGTCAAAATCGCCGATTAGAGAAAGAACCGCTTCTGTATGAGTCTGTTCGCTTCTAGCAATGTTACTGAAGACATTTAGTCCCCACATTTCGTAGAGAACGGTATAGACGTCATGAGCCAGCTTTTCTTCTTCTCTCATGAAAGCAATTCCATCTTCCTCGGTCATTAAGCCGCTGGCCAGTGTCATTGAACTGAAAATCAGAACTATCGCTATTGCATATAATACTCTCTTCATTATCTTCTACCTCCGTTTTTTGGATCTTGAATAGATATTAACCTGCGTGGCTTAAAATCTCCTGAGAATCTGGAGATCGCTCGAAGGTCAATCCTGTTGGCTTTATCTTTCCTTTTCACTCACAATCGAAGAGTTTCGCCTGACTGAATGAATATTCGTTGCAGAAATTCAGTAGTGTGTTGAGACTAGAGGTCATTGGAAATTACAAAGTTGCTCAGAGTTTTAAAGCAGCCTTTCAGTCCACTATTCTTCAAATACTCTTCTCGCGGCTTTCATTGCTATTGATCTCGGCACCAACCTTGATCCTGAAGCGATTATTTTGTTGATCAACCCGCTTACCACGCTTCTCTTTCCTTTTTCAAATGCATCAAGTGCCCTTTTCACAACTTCTTCGGGGGACATGGACCCCGGCAGCTGCTTCCTTCCTCCCGAAGCGACATCGAAAAACTCTGTTCT
>DSBT01000183.1 GCA_011045915.1 Mesotoga infera | reverse complement strand
TCTATGTCTACGGGGTTTGTCGTTTGCCCATCTTTTTTTATCGAAGTACCTACTATGACGCCATCAGCAATTCTTAGGATATCTATGATGTTCTCTTCGGAAACACCGCTCCCTACCCAAATTGGCTTCTTCAAGATCTTTCTCATCCTTGAAAGATACTCAATATCAACTGCTTTTCCTGTGGACGAACTTGTTATAACCACATAATCTGCGAATCTGTCCGCCATTTGTGCGAAGTAATCTGAATGATCCTCAGGTATGACAGAAAAAGAGTGCTTCACCTGAACATCAGCGGCGATCAGCACCTTCGAATTGATTGCTCTTCTATATCTTAGGGCACCGGCAGCCACTGGCCCTATTTTTCCCTCGGCACATATTCTCTCTTCCGTAAAGGCAGCAATCCTGACAAAGGATGCTCCAGTTGCTTTTGAAGCCGCGATCATCTCTTTCCAGAGATTCATCTGAATACTAACCCCAATCTTTATTCTTGCCTTCTTGATAATGGTCCTGAGTATCGCTACATAGGTTGAATACGTCTCCAGTTCAATAGAATTTACTCTAAAAGGCTCGTCAGAGATATTCTCTACTATCGCAGCATCAAAACCGGCCTTTTCCAGGACAGCAAGATCCTCAAGCGCGTTTGCCTCAAGAAATTCCACCTCAAGTTCGTTTCCAGGTGAACCGGGCAGAGCTCCAAGGTGAATCATTCCAATGAGTTTTCTCATTTCTCTGCTTCTTTTCCGAAGCCTTCTCCTACACCAACCATAAGAGAGACGATATCCTCATGTTTCGCGTGAGCCGTTCTCAGCTCTCCAGCAATCTGTCCTTGTCTCATGATAACAATTCTATCTGAAACCTCAAAAACAATGGGAACTGAATGTGATATCAGAATCATTGGAATCTCCTGTTCCTTAAGCCTCAGAATTAGATCGATAATCTTCCTGGACTCTTTGATACCCATTGCAGCTGTCGGTTCATCAAGGATCAGAATCTTCACTCCAAAGGACACGGCCCTGCTTAATGCGAGGGCCTGACGTTGGCCTCCTGAAAGATTTCTCGTCTCGGTTTTCAGAGTTTGAACCGTAGATACTCCTATAGATTCTAAAGCCTTTCTGGTTCTGGCTTCCATGGCTTTTCTGTCGAGAATCTTCATAATTCCAAGATTCAGCTTGATCAGTTCTCTTCCGAGGAACATATTGGAAATCAGGTCCATTTGTCCAGCAAGAGAGAGATCCTGATAGACAGTCTCTATCCCCTCTTTCCTTGCATCAGACGGGGTCTTGATGCTTGCCTTTTCTCCATGGATGAATATGTCACCTTCATCTGGAAGGTAGACCCCTGAAATGCATTTGATTAGCGTGGACTTCCCAGCCCCGTTGTCACCCATCAGTGCGACTGTTTCCTTCTCAAAAAGCTTAAAGTCAACTCCTCTAAGCGCCTGAACGCCTCCAAAGTGTTTCTTTATGTTTCGGACTTCGAGAACAGTTTTTTCTTCCCTCATGTCTCCCCCCGATCATGAATGAATCTTCTTACTTCCATCATCGTTGGCATCGATGATTGAGCTCCAATTCTTGATACTGTAATGGAAGAAGCATACCTTCCGATCTGGATCGATTCTTCAAGAGTCAGACCCTTATCGACTCCGTAAAGAATCGCCCCATCGAAAACATCTCCAGCAGCAGTTGAATCTATCTGCTTAACTGGTACTGCCTCCCATTCAATCCTAATTTTTCTTTCTTCGTATACTCTTCCACCTTCCTTACCTAACTTCAAGAATACTGTTCCGTCGGTTTCAAGTAGTGACTCTTTCCCAAGCAAACTCCATTCATTCTTGTTCAGAAAAACATAATCTGCAGCTAGAGAGAATGCCAAAGTTTCATCCGGCCATGTCCTGCAGACCATGCTGCCTGGATCAAAAGATAGTTTTGCTCCCTCAGATAATTCTTCCCTTACGAGACTCCAATGATACGGATTTCCACCACTTATGTGGATAATACTGCTGTCTTTCAGCGAACTTCTTGTCTCTTCAGTCATTTCGAAATCGAGATTAGGACCGAGATATGTCATCAGCCTCCTATCGCCAGACGAATCATACACTGCAATGCATATGGCAGTGTGAAACTTGTCTGATTTTCTCACTATGGGTTTGACATTGTCGGCTATTAGGCTGTCAACAAGAAACTGACCATAATAGTCACTGCCAACTGTCCCAAAGAAGACAGTTTCGGCACCAAGTCTAGCCGCTGCCACGGCAGTATTTGCACCAGTCCCCCCCGAGATTTCCTTTAGGGAATGGACTTCGACCTCATCGTCCGCGG
>DSBT01000182.1 GCA_011045915.1 Mesotoga infera | reverse complement strand
TGTCTGGGATTCAATCTACTTGGTGATGGTTTGAGAGACGTGCTTGATCCGAGATTAAGGTCGTAAAGGAGGCAAGATGAAGAATAGAGCTGCAATTATTAAGAGTGTTGACCTGATATCCGCCGATGTTGTTGGGTTGGCAAAGAGGATTTTTGAGTTTTCTGAACTTTCTTACGAAGAATATAAGTCAGCCGAGACTTTGATAGATTTCTTGAAAGGCAAAGGATTCTCAGTAGAAAGCCCGGCTATTGAAGAACTTCCTACTTCTTTCATAGCGAGTTATGGCAGTTCCGGTCCAAGGGTGGCAGTTATGGCTGAGTACGATGCCCTGCCGGAAATTGGTCATGCCTGTGGACACAACCTGATATGCACTACCAGTATAGCTGCAGCCGTAGCTCTGAAGGACAGCGGTGCAATTGATGAAGCAGGTGGAACTGTGGTCGTTGTGGGTTGTCCAGCGGAAGAAAGGGGAGGAGCAAAAAGAGTTCTGGTCGAGAAAGGCGTCTTTGACGACATGAGTGCGGCTCTGATAATACACCCGGCTTCCATGAGCACCGGTTTTGATATATCGTACGCGCTGAAGACTTTCTCGATCGAGTACTTCGGAAAGGCGGCCCATGCAGCAGCAGATCCTGCAAAAGGAGTAAATGCACTGGACGCGGTGATTCAGATGTTCAACGGTATTTCTGCAATGAGACAGCAGTTGCCGGAAAAGGTTCGTGTACACGGAATAATCACGAATGGAGGACAATCGTTCAATACCATTCCCGACTACTCCAGTGCTGAGATCGGAATTAGAGCTTTGACGATGGAGGAAGTCGATGAGGTTTCAGAGAAGTTCAGAAGGGTTGTAGAAGCAGGAGCACTAGCAACCGGTTGCGAGTTCTCGTTGAAGCAGACGGAGCAAATGGAAGAGGTCTATGTAAACGTTCCAATTGCTAGGCTTCTCGACAAGAATTTCGAGTCAGCAGGAGAGGAGACTACTCCACGGACTTACGAGCAGGGAGTGGGTTCGACGGATGTTGGCTCTGTGACACATGTACTCCCGGCGATACAGGGATACATAGATATTACAGGGGGCAAAGATATTCCAACTCATACAAAAGAGTTTGCTTCCTGTGCCAGTTCCGAATATGGTTACAAAGCCATGTTAAGAGCGGCGAAAGCAATGGCTCTTACGGTCTATGATCTTTTGTCAGATCAATCTGTTTTGAAGGAAGCAGTAGACTACTTTGAGGAAAGAAGGAAAGAGTTTTGAGCCAGGTACTTACCGTTGAAGATCTTACGGTAGAATTCAAGCTGCCGGAAGGTAAGCTTCGCGCGCCGGATGGCATAAGTTTTTCGGTGGGCGAAAGAGAAGTTCTTGGAATAGTGGGTGAAAGCGGTTCCGGAAAGAGCGTTACGGCCCTTTCTTTAATGGGTTTGATACCGTCGCCTCCGGGAACTGTCAAGGCAGGGAAGATGGAATTTATGGGGGAGAATCTTCTCAAAGAAGCCGAGAATATCAGGGGAAAGAGAATTTCTATGGTCTTCCAGAACCCTCTTAACTCGCTCAATCCGTCGATGAAGATTGGGGCTCAGTTGGTCGAGGTGCTTGTCAATCATATGAATATGAGCAAGATTGAAGCAAGAGAAAAGTCGATTCTAATGATGAAGAGCCTGGGAATCCCCTCTCCCGAGAATCTTCTGAATCGTTACCCTTTTGAGTATAGCGGAGGTATGCGGCAGAGGATCATGATTGCAATGGCAATGCTGTGCAATCCGAAACTACTTATTGCTGACGAACCTACAACGGCTCTCGATGTTACCATTCAGTCTCAGATACTCTACCTTTTCCGTGAGCTGAAGCAGAAGTTCGAGACTTCGCTCATTTTCATAACGCATGATCTGGGAGTGATTGCCCAAATCGCTGACAGGGTAATGGTCATGTATGCAGGCAAACAGGTGGAGAACGCTAGTGTTGAAGAGATTTTCAAAAACCCCAAACATCCGTATACTATCGGGCTGCTTGATTCTGTACCGAAATTGATTCCGGAGAAGAGAAAGGAAAGGCTCCTTTCGATAAAGGGCAATGTTCCCGGCCTTCTTGAACCTCCGAAAGGCTGCCGTTTTCATCCAAGGTGCAGCAGAGCGATGAAGATCTGTGCTGAGGAGGAGCCGCCGGCCTTCAAAGTGGACTCTTCCACTGTCTGGTGTTGGCTCCATAAGAGTGAGGTCGTTAAGAATGAGAATGCTTGAAGTTAGAAATCTCACGAAAAGATTTCCAGTCGAAGACAGTATCTTCGGAAAACCCACAAGGTTTCTTACTGCTGTTGATGATGTCTCTTTCGGAGTGGAAAGGGGCGCCGTTTTCAGTCTTGTAGGCGAAAGCGGCTCGGGCAAGTCGACGATAGCGAGATTGATCTGCGGAGCATATAAGGCGACAACCGGTGAGATTTTGTACATGGGCAAGCCGATTGGAAGAACGAAGGAGGACTACAGAAACATTCAGATGATATTTCAGGATCCCGATGCTTCGCTGAACCCTCGAAAGAATGTCTTCGCAATTATTGAGGAAGGCTTACGAATCCACAAACTCGGGAGCTCGAAAGAAAGAAGAGAGAAAGTTATGGGGATTCTTGAATCTGTAGGTCTTGACAGGCTTACCGTTAGGAAATTTCCTCATGAACTCAGCGGCGGACAGAAGCAGAGAGTGTCTGTTGCCAGGTCGCTCATACTACAGCCGGAACTCCTGGTTCTTGATGAGCCGACTTCTGCACTTGACGTTTCGGTGCAGGCACAGACGCTGAATCTTCTCGGCGATCTGCAGAAGGAGTTCTCCCTGACGTATGTGTTTATTACGCATGATCTAAAAATAGTCAGTCAGTTTTCCGACTATGTGGGTGTTCTGTATCTTGGCAATATCATGGAAATAGGTCCTGTCGATGAGATCATTGATAATCCACTCCACCCGTACACTCAAGGTTTGCTCGAGTCCGTCCCACAGCCCGATCCAAGCAAGAAAGCGATGAACGAGATTCTTAAGGGTGAGATCCCCAGCCCGCTCAATCCACCAAAAGGATGCCCGTTTATCACAAGGTGTCCAAAGGCCTATGAACCTTGCACAGAGAAACCCGGGCTAACGGTTGTTGGCGACAGACTGGTTAGATGCCATCTTTACGACACAGGAGGTAATTAGGATGCTTAGTCAAGTTATTGATGTCCTTGAGATTCTCGACAGCCCAGCGGCTAGCGGAAAAATGATTGGCGAACTGTTCAAGCAGTACGACGGAGTGAGTATTGAGATTGAGACAATCGGCGAAAGTAAGGGTACTACGGATGTGATTAGAATTCTGATAGAAGGTCGAGACCGCTCGCTTCCCACACTGGGCGTGATCGGTCAGCTGGGAGGCATTGGAGCCAGGCCGGAGATGATTGGCTTTGTCAGCGACGGAGATGGTGCAGCAGCAGCCCTTGCGGTTGCGTTGAAAGCCGCCCAGGCAAGCAGCAAAGGAGATAGGCTTCCCGGAGATCTCTTCGTCGCTACGCACATTTGCCCGAACGCGCCCACACAACCTCATAGGCCAGTTCCCTTTATGGGATCGCCGGTCGGCACAAGGCAGGCGCTTGAGGCGATGCTTAAGGCTGAGATCGGTGCCGTGATTTCCATAGATACGACAAAAGGCAATAGACTCATGAACTGGAAGGGCATTGCAATAACGCCCACCGTAAAAGAAGGGTACATACTGAGAGTATCAGAAGACTTGCTTGATATCTATGAATCAGTAACCGGCCAGCCGGCAAGAGTTCTGCCGATTACAATGCAAGATGTCACTCCATATGGAAACAGAGTTCATCACATAAACAGTATTATGCAACCATGCACTATACTGAAAGCTCCCGTAGTCGGGCTGGCGATAACGACTGAGATAGCAGTGGCCGGATGTGCAACCGGCTCTTCGCACGAGGTCGATATTGCGCTTGCTGCTCGCTTCTCGTTTGAGGTTGCTAAGCGTTTTGGGTCGGACAAATGCAGCTTTTTCGACGCGGAAGAGTATCAAAGGATTAGGACGCTGTACGGTGATATGTCAAGACTTGTCTACTCAACAGAGGATCTTGAAGATGACTGAACTCGATAACATCGGGAAGAAACTGAAAGCTTTGAGGCAGTCGAAAAGAATAAGCATAAAGAAGATGGCAGACACCTCCGGAGTTAGTTCCAGTTTAATCAGTCAAATTGAGCACGGAAAAGTATCCCCTTCGCTCAATACATTGAAGAAGATACTTGATGCAATGGGTGAGACAGTCATCTCACTGGTTCAGCAGAGTTCGCATGAGAATACAATGAAAGGCTTCATTAAGCGAGAAGACAGAATGACGGTCACTGTTGCGCCGGGCCTTTACTACGAGGTTCTTTCAGCCCCAAACAAGTCTTATTCCATGTTCATCTCGTATTTGAGTCCAGATGCGGGAACAGAAGATTTCTTCATTCATGAAGGGATAGAATCGGGATTAATCCTCAAAGGCAAGATCGAGCTTCAATTAGGCGATTCAACATTAGTCCTCGAAGAGGGAGATAGTATCACCCATAGCAGCACAATACCCCACAGGTGGAGAAATCTCGGAGAAGAGGTAGCAATTGGAGTCTGGGTAGTCTGTCCACCCAGTTTCTAAATAACCGCGCGAATCGATAGCCTTACACATGTTCGTTTGGTATTCCCGTTTTCAAGACTTCATGTTTTGGATGGAGTCAATGTTCGCACGAGAATAGACAAGCCTTTTTGCCCTATGGAGAATAGCATCCTTGAGGATCATCCGAAGAGTTTGGTGTTGAGAAGCCCCGACAGATGCATGATTTACACGGCCAGAAGACGATAAGCTGAATCTGAATTCTGGCCTTGCTTTGTTCAATGTGTAAAGTGTTTTCTCTCAGGAGTTTAGAGTCTCAGATATGAGCGGAATATCCCAGATAGTGATTATCTGCAGAGGAGTCTCGCTTATTCTGACGTTTTCCGTTACAAGTATCGCCTCAAGCCTTTTGCCCAGGGCACTGAACTCGCTGAATGAAGCTGCGATTTCGAAGAGAGTCGCTTTTCTGCTAACAAATACGACTGCCTCGTCTTCTTCCGCATAGTCCATCACGTCTCGAATCGGCATTTCTTTTATGTACGCCCTCTCTTCTTCGCCGACAAAGGCCATCCACCTTGCGATCGCATTCGTAGTGAGAATTCCTCTGAACTGCCTTCCCTCATAGACGGGTATCTGTGAGAATGCCTTCTCCCCTATGATCTTCAGGGCTTTGTCCACCGTATCGTTGAGGTCGATTGTCACGACTTTTCCTGATTTGGATATCGTAGATACCCTGGGTGGAGCGTTCAACATTTCGGCAACGTGTTCGATGTTTTCGACGACTTCCTTATGCGGTTCTGCAATTGGTTTGCCCTAGTTAGGGTATGGACTATTGCGTTTCTAAGCTCGGCGTACTCAAGAAGTATGTCTAGGTAGTTGCGCAGAGTTTTGTCGCTCTTTGATGCATCTCTCAAGGATCTTGCGAAGCCGTCGACCCGGTAATCTTCGTTTATCTTCCTCAGATATCCCTC
>DSBT01000181.1 GCA_011045915.1 Mesotoga infera | reverse complement strand
GCAAAGGGCATTTCCGCTTCGCGGGGAAGCGGTTCAGAAAAAGGTAGTCAGCCTGGATTATTCCGAGAACGTTACATCCTTCATTCTGAACTTGATTCAGAACCCCTATCTGAAGGCCTTTTTCAACCTCAAACCTGCAACCTCCCCCAGGTCTTTCAGAAGCCCAGATCCCGAAACAAGTTCGGGATGACAGCGAATGATTATTCCGAAAAGGATAGATTCCGTCATTCCGACAAAGCTCCTGGTCGGAACCTGGATGCTCTTGCTTTACGATTTTGACCAGTAACGAAGAACAGATCCTCGCTCTGGAATAACAGATTCTCCTCAGAGAACGGTGAACCAGTTTTGCTGCTCTTCCTACCACGAACCCGCAACCCCCAACCCCGTTCTCATAACTCATCTCTCGATCAGTTCCACTCCCGCGTTCCTGAATTCCTCTACAGTTCTCTGAACATCGCCCTGGCTAGCTTCAACCCCTTTTGTTCCGTTTATTATTACATTTATCTTGAAGCCGGCCATGAGAGCATCGTGAACAGTGTATTTGAGGCAGTAATCAAGAGCCAGCCCGCAAATGTCTAGTTCTTCTATGCCGAGAGCTCTTAGCAGCCCATCGGTTCCAAGTTCTGTACCGTCATTTTCTCTGAAGATCGAGTAGCTGTCGACATGGGGGTGAGTTCCCTTTCTTACTATGTAGTCGAAGCGGTAACTCTGTATTTCTTGATTGAATTCAGCTCCGTGGGTCCCTTGTTGACAGTGAACAGGCCACAAGACGGGGCCGATCCCTTTCCCGTTGTCAAACGGCGTGAAGGGTTCTTTCCCGTGATTGACTGCAAAGCTCATGTGATTTGATGGGTGCCAGTCTTGGCCTGCAACTATCACTTTGTATGCGGGGTCTTTCATTGTTCTGTTCACCACTTCGTTGATTTTGCTCGCATCACTTACGGGTAATGCACCTGTTTCATAGAAGTCGTTCTGAACATCAACGACTAGAAGTGCCTTGCGCATCTCAATCGCCTCGCTTTCAGATCTCTATAGCACTCTTAGCCTTTCACGGAGTTCTTCATCAACTGAGCTAAGGGCAAAAAGCGTGATCCCGTCCGGTTCTAGCTTTTCAACACTCTTCATGAGTTCGACAAACTCGGCCCAGCGACCTACGTAGTTAAATGCTCCAAGTCCAATTCTAATATTCTTCAGCGATCCATGAAGACTTCGGATCTTCTCCACCCTCGACAAGACTTCATCTGGCTCCTTTCCATATGCCATAACGACGGCCGAATCAATCAACCCGCTCTTAAGCCATTCTAGCCAGGGCTGCAGACGCTCACTTACAGCTCTTTCCGAATAATCATCGTAGACTGCGCACGATACCTTTTTCCCTTTGGCTCTGACGACTTCAGAGATCATCGAGACCTGTCTCGTTATGGAAAGAATTCTGTAGCTATCGAAGCTTTTCTTACTTTCGGTAAGTTCTTCTTTGTTGAGCCACTTTCTGTATTCAGCCAGAGCAAGCGGATTGTAGCCGAAGCTTTTGAACGGGTACCTTATGAAGTCAAGATGAACCTCTTCCACATCGTAATTTGAGATTTCAGAAGCAATTTGGGCAGTGAATTCTCTCACATCTGGGATTCCGGGATCTATATAGGGTCCGAATACTTCTTCCAGGCTGCTGGATTGATACTCAAGCATAGAAGTGCCGCTCTCATCTACTGTGATCCATTCCGGTTGCCTATTCAAAATATGGCTTTCCGAAAAGTGCCTTTGCTTTCCAAAACCCCAAACAAGGTTTACATTCATCCAGGCCGAAATCCTGAACTCCCTTTCGCAAGCCTCTTCTATGATCATCTGAAGTGCATCGAAATCTTGAGCCAATTCTTCGGCGGGAGGGAGAATATTCGAGGAGTAGTAAGAGTCGGCGCGGTTCACAACCTGTATATAGGCCCTAACGGGATTGATCCCCTCGAGTTTTTCGATCATCTTGCCAAGAGATTCCTGAGATACAAGTTCTTTGCTCGTAACCCAGACTTCCGGTCTGAATCCGCTCATCTTTTCCTCCATTCATCGTTTTGACAATTCTGTCCGGACTGTCAGATGAAGTCGATTACGTTTGATCTTTCGCTTATTTCCGGTATTATTATGCCCTTGCCGTCGGCCATTACTACCGTTACGCCGGGGCCGTGACCGGTAATTATACAGTCTCCGTGCACAACTACTCCGATAGTAACGGAGCCCTCCATATAACCTCCAAGTCCGAAAGAATCGTTGTGATTTTCGAGGGCTACAAAATCGCCTATTCTAAGCCTGTCGAGACCGACTTTCTTTATGAGTGCCCTGTCATTTGTGATGATGTCGTAGTCGCCACCGGAAGGATCTCCCGATCCTGAGCCGGAACCCATGAGATAACCGGGTACTATTGCCCTTACCGGGAAGTGGATCTTTCCTTCTCCTTCTTCAAGGGGAATTCTATCGAGTAGTTCTGGATCGATATTGTAAACCCTTATCGAGGGATGATCTTCAAGCACCAATCCCTGACCGAATCCAACAACCTGTATCTTGTCTCCGATCGCCATCTTATTCTTTATGTCTTCTTTGAAGTGGATCAAGACATGATTTATACCGCCATGCTTGCCTATGACTATTCCCTTCTCTCCCTTTGCATCTCCGCTGATTAAAGTGGCTGAATTTCCTATACAGGAATAACCGACATATGCTAAATTCTTATCAGCTTCTGAGTTCTTTGTCGAGACATCTGGCTCAACATGGTCGCCAACCATCTTGAAAGCACTGTCTCCAAGAGCGAAGTTATAGGTGATGCCTCCAGTACCCGGGAAAAGTCTTGGAGTCCCATCGACTTCAAGTCTAAAAGGGCTTCTCCTTAGTGGATGTGCAACTTCGCCAGAGACAGAGATCTTCACTACAAAAGCTTTGTTTGTCTTCAATGCCTTCTCCTCCATTCGGTGTTTTTGTTAGCATATAGTACATATACATTATATCAACTGAAGAACGTTGGTCGAACCGTGATATAATCCACGCTGGAGGTCGTCATATGTATTATCCGGGGCACATTCAGAAAGCAAAAAGGCAGATTCAGAACTACATTAAGTCCGTAGATGGAGTAGTCGAGCTGCTTGATGCTAGAATTCCTCTCTCAAGCAGGGCCTATGAAGCAGAACGATTGTTTCAGAACAAACAGCGCATTGTCGTTCTGAACAAGTCCGACCTGGCCGATCCTGAGATCACTTCCATGTGGAAAGAGTATTTCAAAGCACAGGGAAGCGGAGTTGTAGAGGCTTCATTGAGATCAACAGACGCCAGGAATTTCATAATCAGAGAAATCGTACCTCTATTGAAAAGCAGGTTTTACGAGAAGAGGTTCATGGTTGTCGGAATGCCTAACGTTGGAAAGTCTACCTTTATAAACAGACTCAAAGGCAAGAAATCATTGGCCGTTGGAAATAGACCGGGAATAACGCGTGGAGTCCAGTGGATAAATGTCTCTCAAAGTATTGCCGTTCTCGACACGCCGGGAATTCTATACTCTGAACTTCGCTCTCGGCACGTAACGACGAAACTTTTGGCGGTAGGTTCCCTACCGTACGAGAAATTTGATCCGCTTGACGCCTTCGAAAGGGTGCTTTCCTTAGTTGTCGAAAGATATGGCGAGGTTCCCATTGAGGATTACCTCGGTGAGAAATTCGCCGATGGAGAGGAGTTTGTCGAGAAGTTCTGCAGAAGAAGAAACTACCTTGCCAGACAGGGGGCGCTCGACACAACCAGAGGAGCCCACACTTTTCTCAGGGAGGTCGCTGCCGGGAAGGCAGGCAGATTTTCTTTCGAAGATCCCGAAAGCTTTTACAGTAGCGATTCACTTGAAACGGAGTGATCTCTTGCTTCTCTTCTCAAATCGGTCCATATTTGATCGATAAAATTGTAGGTCAGCCATTCTTCGATTATGTGGAGTTTCCTTACGCCACTCATCGTTGGTTTGATGATTTCTTTCTCTCTTTGTAGATAGCCTCTTGCAGTTGCCGAGTTAAGGAGGCATCCCATCCTCAGCGGAAGTCTTCCAAAGAGTTCTTCAACACGGCTGAGATCTAGTTGACCACCATAAAGCGCCCAGAAAGAGTAATAGAGGATCGCCGAGAATTTTTTCATCTTGATCGTCTTGCGGACAGGAAGCTTCCCGGTATCGAGAAATGAGAAGTATTCTTCAAGCGAAAAGGTGTTAGTTCGAAACTCCTTTCCATTGAAGGAAGAGGCGCTCGTACCAATTCCCATAAAGAATTCACGTGAGACGGAGCTGTATTTTCTCCCCTCATCCACCTTCTTGAAAGTCCAAAGGGAATCCCTGATGTAACCATTTGAGAGAGCGGTGTTTTCCAACTCTTCCAGTATATCCAGTTCCTTCTCGGGATCGTTCTTAGTGCTTTTGTAAGCTGTATCCGTGAAGCGCATCATTGGATAGACAGATACCTGTTCCGGACCGTAAGAAATCGCCGTCTTGAGATCCTCTACAATTCTTCTTCGCTCAAGCTGGTAATCGAAGATCAAATCTACGTCAACAAAGTCAAAGCCCGCCGAGGTAGTCTCGGCTATCGAATTCAGCGAAACGCCTGAATCCTGTCTCTTCCGACCCATAGAGTTCAAAGTGTAATCGTCGAAGGACTGTATCCCAAGGCTGACGAAGTTAACGCCAATCTCTCTAATCTTCTCGAGCCTCTTACTGGAAGCATCTGCCGGGTGTACTTCAAGAGCGATTTCACCAGAAGTCATTTCTCTGAAATGGGAGACGATCCCATTTAGTAGTTCAAGGTCATAGGATGGGGTTCCGCCTCCGATGTATATAGAACTGAAATATCCGATCCTCTCCAGATCGGCTTCTCGTTTCAAAGCGATCAGATAGTTACCGGTCAATTTGGAGTCGTATTTGATTTTGTTGTAGGGACAGAAGCCGCAGAAATCTGGACAAAATGGTACATGAATATATAACCCAGGCGGTGTATCGAAAGCCATCGGGCCTCTACCATCTACTTCCTCTATTCTGAACAGCCTTTTACCAAGTTCCATGACTCTTTCGGTCAGACCCATTTTTGTCCTCCCGCTCCATCTTAGTACTTAAAGTATGCTAATATAATATATGTTCTGAGCATATATCTCATCCTATCTGGAGGTGTTACATGAAAAAGGACGTAGTAATAGTGGGAGGGGGTCCTGCCGGTATTGTTACGGCGACAACGGCAAAGAAAACCTATCCTGACAAGAGCGTAGTTGTAATTAGAAAGGAACGAGAAGGTGTAGTACCATGTGGAATTCCTTACATATTCCATACTTTTCCGACTGTAGACGCCAATACCATGCCGATAAAAGGTGCTCAGGATCTGGGAATCGATTTTATTTTCGATGAAGTAAGTGAGATTAGCACTGATTCCAAAATGGTTAAGCTCTCCGGTGGGGAGTCTATCGAATATGAGAAGCTGGTTATCACCACAGGTTCACAACCAATATTTCCTCCAATAAAGGGCAGTAAGCTTCCAGGTGTTTTCACTATAGCAAAGGACAAAGAGTATTTGAAGACCGTATATGCTGCCACCAAATCGGCGAAAAAAGTAGTAGTCGTTGGTGGGGGCTTCATTGGAGTTGAGGTTTCTGACGAGATCCTCTCCGACGGCAAGGAAGTCTACCTTGTAGAAGCCGTTGACCAGATACTTATGGCAGCTTTTGACAGGGAATTTGGAACCATGGTAAGCGAACGACTCGAGAAGAAAGGCATGAGACTGCGCACCGGAATGAAGCTCTGTGAGATCAAGGGAGAGGACAAGGTCTCCGGAGTTATACTTGACAACGGTGAAGAAATCGAAGCAGATATGGTGATACTTGCAATAGGTTACAGACCGAACGTGAAGCTTTTGGAAAATATCCCCGTTCACAGGGGTATAACCGGTGGAATATGGGCCGATGAATACATGAGAACCAGTGTTGACGATGTCTTTGCCGCTGGTGACTGCGTCGAACACAAGTGCTTCTTCACGAGAAAGCCAAGTAGACTGATGCTGGCGTCCACAGCTGCTTTTGAGGCAAGAGTTGCCGGTTCGAACCTTTTCAGCCTCAAGATGGTAAGGGAGAATCACGGAAATCTCGGAGTATTCTCCACTTCAGTAGCAGGTTTAACGATCGCCGCCGCGGGACTCACGGAGTGTACGGCAAAGATGGAGAACTTTGATTACGTGGTTGGGATTGCAAAGGGAATAGATAGACACCCCGGTTCGCTTCCCGACAAGTCGGAAATCTTTGTCAAGATGATCTTCTCCAAGGAGAGCGGAATTCTTCTTGGCGCGCAGATGGCAGGCGGAAAGAGCGTTGGAGAGATGGTCAATATTATCGGTCTCGGTCTACAGAAAGGAATAACCGTGAACGATTTTCTTACGATGCAAATCGGTTCCCATCCGCTCCTTACGGCCGCCCCCACTGCCTATCCGTTGACTCTTGCAGCTGAAAACGCTCATATGAACTTGAGAAAGGAATAAGAAACACTACAAATAGAAGAAGCTACCCAGAGGGTAGCTTCTCTTTATGTTGACTGATATTACTTTGCTTTCCCCTGATTCGCAACTGCCTGCTGTGCCTTTGCAATCTCTTCCGGATCGCCCAAATAGTAATGCTCTATTGGTTTTAGATCGTCATTCAGTTCGTAAACAAGAGGTATTCCAGTTGGAATGTTCAATCCTACGATCTCGTCGTCAGGAATATTGTCCAGATATTTGACCAGTGCACGAAGGCTGTTTCCGTGGGCTACAATTAGCACTTTCTTTCCAGACCTTATCTCTGTTGATATCTCATTTTTCCAAAGTGGCAGGAATCTTGCTACAGTGTCCTTAAGACACTCGGTTCTGGGGAGTTCTTCGTCTGAAAGAGACCTGTATTTCGGGTCATGCCCGGGAAACCTCTCGTCACTCTCTTCGAGCGCAGGCGGCTGAATATCATAGCTTCTCCTCCAGATCTTCACCTGTTCCTCGCCGTGTTTTGCAGCGGTTTCGGCTTTGTTAAGACCCTGAAGGGCTCCGTAATGTCTCTCGTTCAGCCTCCAGTCTCTAATCACCGGAATCCACATGAAATCCATTTCGTCCATTATGTACCATAAGGTTCTTATTGCCCTCTTTAGAACTGAAGTATATGCAAGATCGAAATCGTATCCATCGGCCTTCAGTACTTTCCCGGCTTTCTTTGCTTCCTCTCTGCCCTTTTCTGAGAGATCAACATCGGTCCAGCCAGTGAAGCGGTTCTCTTTGTTCCATGTGCTTTCTCCATGTCTTACCAGTACGAGTTTGGTCATATTTCTCCTCCTTCCTTATATCTCCTACATTATAAACTATTCCTCAAATTGGGGCAGATCAGTCATTCTTTCGAAATAGTCCATGGTCTTACTTTCGGTTCTTTGTCATCCATTCAACCGCGAAATCCACCAACTCTACCTGGGGAATCAAAAGTGCTTTTCCATATCCGACAACTCCTCTGTTGACAATTGGTGAAAAGGCTTCTTCGAAAGCCCTTCCTATCGTTTCAAAGTCATCCGTATCTAGCTCGTAGTCAACGAACTCCCTCCAGACTCTCTTTCCATTTTCGCTTATAGGGGCTCCGTCTTTACAAAGTCTTCTAGATGGAAAATCGGCGCGGTACTCTGCAAGATGTAAAGAGCTGTTATTCTTATGACTCACCCCTAAGAGCAATATGTAAGCATTTAGGTCATACAGTCTGGCAAGAGGTGATCCTTCTCCCATTCCAAACTCCAATTCGTGGTTATCGACTATGTAAGAGGCTCTCTTGCCTCTAGCAGTAAAAGAAACCTGCGGGTGATCGCTCCTGATGACACCCTTCATCTTTCTAAAGGTCTCGGAGATTACACCCATTCCTCTGGTAGGGGTTTCGGCTCTGTTGAAGGGGGGCATTGTCCTTCTTATTGTGTCATACCAGCTCTCCGGAACCGGGGGATTTGACCAGTTAGACGGCTCGCTGAGATCTCCGGAATGAGCCGGCATAACCAGTGTTCCATCCTCGTCCAGAATCGTTTCAAGTGCCTTCACTACAGCAACGGCACCGCCACAGACCCAACCTAGTTTGCTCAGAGAGGAATGCACCAACAATACCATTCCTCTTTTTACTCCAAGTTGTTTAAGGTCGGAGATCAGACTCTTCGAAGTTACCGGCCCGTTATTGCTCATTTTTACTGCTTCGGCTTCCTCCATTTAGTACTCCCGAAAATCGATCACAATGAAGTTGATCAATTCACGATCAACCATTTGATCTCAATCTCCGCGCTTCTTCTGTCTGCAGAAGAGTCCTCGAAAATGACTTTCAAGCTATACTCTCCATTGCCTTCAAAGATCAATTCATTACTTGTTTGTTCCCAATCATCGGCCAAATTGGTGACTTCTTCTCCGTCCCTTTCCACTACTAGATACGCGCTGTTGCCGATCATAATTTTCTCGTCCATCCGCACTCTTAGCTTTTGGCCAGGCCGGAGAAGGACAGTGGCAAAACTCTTTCCAGAATCTCCTGCATAGAGAGTCTTGCTCTCATAGCTGTCGAATCCAGCGAGGCAGAGCGTCAAGATTACAAGCCCGATCATTCCAAGAACTGTCAAGTAGCGACCTACATCGATAAGTTTCAAAATCATTACCTCCGTAGTAGTCTCTAGTAGATAAATTATAACCGAATTCAGCCCAGATGTCGTTCTTAGGGCCGCTGATAGAGCTGAAATTTGGGACTGTAATAACATTTAATTGGGACGATTTGAGTAGATGTATAATTGAAGGGAAAGTCATGAGCCTCATGTTTCAAATAACTGGCTTTCCGATTTCAATAATGGGGCTGCATTAACTATCTCCGTTTGGTTTTGGACATGAGAGTCTATATTATTGTTATAGAGATAGTTGAAAGGGGGTAAACCGACTTGAAGATAATTATTTTTGGCGGTACCGGAAGAGTGGGTAGGGTCATTCTTGATAGGGCCTTGAACGATAATCACATAGTCACAATTTTCGTTGGGAACGTCTCCAAGTTAACTGTGCGAAAAGAGAATCTAAGGATCTTCCAAGGAGATGTTTTCAACAGTCAGAGCGTAAGGGACGCAATCAGGGGTCAAGACGCTATTATCAGCGCTCTGGGTCCAGATAATTCAGGTAGCGTGAATGATACTCTAGCGGTAGCTACAAGAAACATAGTAAATGGCGCGAGAGATGCCGAAGTCGATAAAATAGTTTCTATAGCCAATTCAGGTATTTTGCAGCTGTCCCCTAGAGAGCTCAGGCTTGATTCCCCGAACTATCCTCAGTATCTGAAAAAGTCTTCGAGAGAATTCCTGGATGCATTTGAAATCCTGAAGACTTCTGAACTTGACTGGGTTGTTGTTTGCCCGCCCTTCATGTCCTTTTCTGAAGGAAATCAGAGTTACAGGGTTTCTGCAGATTTTCTTCCTGAAAATGGAGAGAAGATCTCTGTTCAGGATGTAGCTGAATTTGCTTTCAAGCAGTTGTTCACTTCTGAGTATTCTCAGAAGAGGGTTGGCATTGCTTATTAGCAAGGAGATAGCTTGAATAGGGGGATTTCTGGTCCCGAAATACATGTTAACAGGATAGAGGCTCTTACCGATGGCGTTTTTGCCATAGCTATGACTATTCTCGTCCTATCACTTGAGGTGCCAACCAGAGCTCAGATTGCAGATCAAAGCGATTTGGTGAAGTTTGTCTTCGGCAAGAATTATGAATTTCTGAGCTACTTCATATCTTTCTTTGTGATTGGTTCAATCTGGATCTCTACTATCAGAAGAACACACATTCTTAAGAACACTGATTATAAGCATCTTTGGCTCAGTTTGCTGAATCTCTTTTTTGTTACTACGGTTCCCTTTACTACTTCCCTTCTAGGAGATTACAGTGAATTCGAATTTGCAGAGATTCTTTTTCACTTCAACATTCTTGTTTTGGAAATAATAGCCTTCATTCAATGGGAGTATTTGATGAGAAACAGAGAAACACGGATCTCATTCGCGAGGAAGTTCTCCAGAGCATTGATTTGGTTTACTATCGAAAGATTTATGTTTTCCAAATATTCGTTCCACTGATTGGTATAGCAGTCTCTTTGCTTACTTACTCCAATATGGAGCAACACTGTCTATCTTGTCATATTCTTCAGAATGTTCTTTATCCGCAGGTAATACTGATTAACATCAACGATTGATAGAATGTTTATATAACTTTGGGAGGCGATCGAGATAGCGTTTACTATCATTAGGTTCATTATAGCAATCCTTACTTCCGTCATTGGCGTCTACATAGTATTAAGACCGGAATCTTACGCTAAACTGGCAGAATTCTCAGCTGGAAATGCCAGAGGAAGAACGGAGATAAAGGCGATCATGGGAGGCGCTTTCATCGGTCTAGGGATTGCACCAATAATTCTTCTTGGCTCCGCGATCGCTTTCATTTTT
>DSBT01000180.1 GCA_011045915.1 Mesotoga infera | reverse complement strand
TAAGTAGAATACCTCAAAACAAGTTTCAACATGTTTTGAATGCACCCAATCAATCAAATTGCTTCTAAAGAAGCAGAGTATCGAGAGTCACACCTAAATATCTCAATGATTAACTAGTTTTCCTGCAGTAATAGTAAATACACTTATGAAAATATAGTTTCACTATGCTATCATTATGAAAAGATAGTTTCATAGAATCCTTGATTAACTAATTCCTTGCGGAAAGGTTGATAACAATGGTATCCGAAGAAATAGCAAAAATAAAAGATGATTTATCGCCAGCTTACAAGAGGATAGCAACCTATATTCTCAAAGAATACTCACAAGTGGGATTCATGTCTATTGAAGAACTGAGTTCTATGGCCGGGGCTAGCAAGGCATCTGTAGTCAGATTCTCGAGGCGACTCGGTTTCTCGGGGTTCAATGAAATGAAAAAGGCGATCCAGCATGAGCTCAGGAGAAGACTTCTACCGTACGAGAAGATCGCAACGACCGAACTCGACATGGCTCCGGTTGAAAACCAGTTGAAATTGCTAAGACAAAATGAGATCAACAGTCTCAAAAACACTCTGTCCGGGATCAGAGAAGAAGAGCTTCACAAATGGGTAGAGACTATAAGGACAGCCAGGAACATCTATTTCGGAGGCTTTGGCGCTACAAGGCACGTGGTTTCGTTGATGCGCTACACAATCTCCGTTCTCCAGCGGAAGCCAACCTGGTTGCTGTCGGGATCGGTCTCCGACTTTTCCTTCAAAATAAAGCTAATGGAAAGAAATGACGCTCTGATAGTGATGACCTTTCCTCCATACTCAAAAGAAGTGGAATACATGATCGACTTTGCACGTGAAAGAACCGTAAGAACTCTGCTCGTTACAGATTCCATTGACTGTCCGGTCTATTCAAAAGCCTATTCGTCGATTTTGTGCGAGAACAACTCACTTCTGTTTGGGAATTCCTTCGTCGGACCCGTTGCAGTAGCGGAAATGATAGGGAACTTCATCATCCTAAGCGAGAAGAAGACCGGCATGGAGGAGATGAGAAGGTTGTTTGAGGTAGAGGAGAGAGGATACAAGGCAATAAGTACTGAAGGAAAGAGCAAGTAGTTTCATCGCTTGTTTGTGAAGGCTCAAGTTTTATGAAAAGAAAAAAGGAATCGAAGAGGGGAATTGACTTAGCCCACCGCGGCATCTGAACTGCTTTTTAGAGAGGAGTGTTCTTCTTTTCATCAAGAAAGGCACTTTTGCTTGAAACGAGGAGTTTGTATGAAGGCCATCATTGTGCACGGCGGTACCGGAAGTTTTAGTGACGTAATAGACGCAGACGAACACAGAAGAGGAGTCGAAGAGGCTGTCAAGCAGGGATTCTCAACTCTTCAAAAGATGAACAACGCAGAAGAAGCAGTTGTTACCGCCGTGTCCGTGATGGAAGAAGATCCCACCTTCAACTGCGGCAGGGGATCTGTGCTTACTTATCGCGGCGATATCGAAATGGATGCTGCGATAATGGACAACAACCTAAATGCGGGTGCGGTTTCCGGACTGAAGAGGATTCTCCATCCCATAACGGTGGCAAGGGCGGTCATGGAACAAACCGATCATGTTTTGCTTGCCGGAGACGAACTGGAGGAGTTTGTTACAGTTCTAGGGTTTCCGAGGGAAGATGACTTGATCGTTCCAAAAAGGCACCTCCAATGGAAAGATGAACTTGAGAGAATCGCGAGAGGCGAGAAGACTAGATTTGGAAAGAGCATCAAGCTGGCAAAAAAGGCCGAGGAGTATCACTCTACCTGCGGTGCGGTCGCAATAGATGACCACGGAAGAATGGTCGCCGGAACATCCACGGGTGGAATGATGATGAAAAGCTTCGGCAGGGTGGGAGATAGTCCCATTTTGGGTGCCGGAACCTATGCGGACTCGTTCGGTGCAGTCTCCGCAACGGGTCATGGAGAAAAGATCATGAAGCTCACTCTGAGCAGGCTGGTCGCCTTCTTCATGGAGCAATACCCCGCTCAAAAATCCGTAGACATCGCTCTCGAGAGAGCCAGATACTTCGACTGTGACTGCGGCCTAATTGCGCTCGACAGATATGGCAATATCGGGATCGGGCACACTTCAAAGGATATGTCATGGGCCTTCATAAAAGACGGTCATTCGCCGGTGATATTCAGATAATCACTGCCTGCCTTCCTCAACAAGAGAAAACTCCTTGCTTTGAGACTTTAGTTTCTTGACAATCGCTACGGCAAGAATAGCGGCTACAAACAGTGTAAAGAAATCGGCAACTGTCTGAGAATAAATGACCCCATTGAGCCCGAAAATCCTTGGCAAGAATAGTATCGCCGGTATTAGAAAGAAACCTTGCTTCGACATCGACAACAATCCTGCTGCGAAACCCTTTCCAAGAGCCTGAAATAGAACTGTAAAAGTAATCACGAAGCCGAATGTGGGAAAGAAGATGTTTACCGCTCTAAAGGCTCTGGAACCCACATCGATGACTTCGGGATCATTACTGAAGATGCTGATAATCGAACCAGGTATTGTCAATCCGATTATGGCAAAAACCGTTGCAAAGACAGTTGTCACGATCACCGAAAATCTCAGAGCTTCGAAGACTCTCGAAAACTTCTTCGCGCCGTAATTATAGCCAGCAACCGGTTGAAATGCTTGACCGTATCCGAATAGAACCATCATGCCCAACATAAGAACCCTCATTGTTATTCCAACGGCCGCAACGGCATGGTCCCCGTAGTCTCCGGCGGCGTTATTCAACAGCGCAACGGCGAAACTGGACAAGGATTGTCGCAAGAATGTCGGAAGGCCGATTTTGAAGATTTCTGAGTATATCTGAATAGAGAACCTGTACAGTCTTATCGATAGATTTGTGTAACTCTTCTTTCTTACGAAATACTCTAGGATTATCATCGTCGAGACAGACTGAGAGATGACCGTCGCAACGGCCGCTCCCGTGATCCCCATTCCAAATCCGAAGATGAAAACAGGATCGAGCGCAACATTAAGAAGGGCTCCGGAGACCATAGCAACCATGAATCTTTGGGCATTGCCCTCCGCTCTAACGAGATTGTTCATGGTCATGTTCATCATGGTAAATATCGACCCCATGATGATTATCATCGTGTATTCTCTTGCATACTCCATGATAGTATCGGTAGCTCCGAAAGCTGTAAGAAGAGGATCAAGGAATGTCAATCCCAGTATAGTGAAGGCGATTCCCGTGGCAAAACTTGTAAAGAGAGCCGTTGATGCCGCCTTATCTGCCTGTTTCTTATCTCCGGCTCCCAGTAGACGCGAAACATACGAAGCCGCCCCCACACCGTACGTCAGGCCGACGGCACCAATCAGATTGAATATCGGAAAAGCGACCGCAACGGCTCCCACAGCGCTTGTACCGATTCGGCCAATGAAGAAAGTGTCGACCAAATTGTAGATAGCATTTGTCAGCATTGCAACGATTGACGGAATTGAAAGACCGATGAGCAGAGAGGGAATCTTCATAGTCCCCATTGCCCTGGCTCTTTCTTCGGAACTCCTGAATCTCAACTGAAACCCTCCAGAATAAACGAAAATCCACTCTATTTCATAATACACCAAGATAATGAAGTTATTTGTCACGCTAACAATACCCAAGACCAGCAGATTAAAAAAACCGGCCTTCGAGCAAAGTGTTCCCATCAAATTCGAGGCAAATGTACCCCTTCAGCTGCTATTTCGGGGTGTAAACTCTCGTCGCGATAGGAAAAGACCGATGGGCATTTATCGTCCTTACATAGAGCGATCGAACCGATAAGAGGCCTCATTGGCCCGAGGAGGAGATTACATGAGAAGGATGAAGCTAATATCAGTTTTTCTCTTAGTCTCAATAATACTGATTTGTGGATCGTTTTTTTCAGAAGAACCGATAGACGAGATGTACGAACCTAATGTTGAAGAGACAGTCGAAGAAGATTCCCTGAAAAAAGAAAACATGGAGGCTAGAGGGTTCTACCTGGAGGAAGAGGTCAGCGAATCCTACACTTTCGTGGTGAACGTCCCCTCTGTCAAGTACAATGCAGACAATCTAGAGTCACTCACTTTGGAAAACATGGAGGTCAGAGGTTTCTACAGAGAAGGCGAAGAATACGAAGATCCCTCATTCTACTATTTTGCATCTTCGGCAGCTTTATCTAAGGAAGAATCAGAATCCGTAGAAGCAGTCGACGGCTTCTACAGGGAAGGTGAGGAAGAAGAGGAGCACAGCGTATTCATAAGCGCCTTTACCTCCGCTCCCGTGGATGATGTGAAAGTTGAAGCGATGAAGGTCTTCGCAAACACCGTAAACACTCTCAGCAAAGGAGACATCTACGTCAGGATCTTTCATACTAATAACCGTAGTTCCGAAGAACTTCTTTCCGGTGTAATCAACGGAACGGAATTGATGGCATTCGACTGCAGTCTGTGTACGATTGCCGACTCGCTTTTCCTTCCTCAACTATCGATCTTCTCCGCCGCTTATCTATTCGAGGATGTGGAGCACATGGACAAGGCTATGGACAGTGGAATCATGTCGGGGCTTCTCGACAGAGCCGCAGCAGACTCCGGAGTAAGGGTGCTCGACAACTGGTACTGCGGAAGTCATCATCTCTTCCTGAACGAAACCATAGGTGGGATCGAAGATCCTTCGCGACTGGAGGGACTGAGACTCTGCTCAATCCGTTACCAGGGCTCATTCGACGCCTGCATAGCTCTTGGCGCAACTCCCGTCTATATGGGTCAGAGCACTCTCAAAGATGCGATGAGCTGTGGTTCAGTTCAGGGCGCGGAGATGCTTCTTGAATGCGTTACGGCTGAAGAATGCATCGATTCTATAAAGACCATAATACTTACCGGGCATCAGATCGAATCGATCAATCCGATAATCGGCGAGGCCACATGGAAGATGCTGAACGACAGGCAGAAGAACTGGATTCTGGAGGCGCTGCACACTGCGAGATCATACATGGAAACGGAAGTTCTCGCACGCGAAGCAGAGATAATCGGAGCCCTCTCTCAGAAATACGGTATCCAGATCTTGGTGCCATGTAAGGATGGGTTGCTCCAGCAGGCGGCAGCCTACTATTCGCAGAATCGTTTCTCTGCCGTGTGGGGCGAAGATGCATACGTCCGAATACATGCAGCCTCGGAAGGGATGTAACTCAGTAATCAGTAAAGAGGGTATTCTGAAATCCGTGACATCGCTCTAAAGTAGTTTAGTGTTGCATCACAAGCTGCCCTTCAATCATTCCCAACGTTTGAGGGGCAGCAGTTTAAGATCGAAGAGCAAAGACAACCGTAAAGTAGCATTCATGGAAAATATTCAGAACCATTCACTTGAAAGCGATAAGGAAAATAAGAGCTATGCTGGCTTATAAACCCCTGTCTCTCGTTTCACCTTGCAATCGTGAAGTACATTATCAGTCCCACAACCACCGTGACACCGATAATCAAAGGAATAATCGAAAATCCAAACATCATCTCACCTCCATCTAAAAGTTGCTCAATATTCTACTCTCTTTCATTCGAAATCCTTTCTGTTCATCAAAAGCTCTTCATATTGGGGCCAGATCTCTTCAAGTCTTTCAGAAGGAGTCTGTCGGATCAATCTCGATTCAAATTTCAAAGATTCCCTTTCCACTCCGAGCATCTGCCAAAACGCTCTCTTGAACTGCGCAAAGTCAAACCTCTCACCAAGAATTTTTCTTGCTGTATCTTCATAATGCAGAAATTCGAGATACTTTGTGTTGAAAGAATGTGTCTCTTCGCCTTCTTCAACGTCTATCTCTTCACCAAGGAAAAGAGCCTTCAGATACTCCAGATTCTTTCTGACGAGACTGTCACCGACGATTCCCGAGTGTCCGGAAATTACAGTCCGATACGACATCTTAAGTATAGTCTTCAAACTCTCCATGAAGGTTACCAGATCGCTCCAGAGAGTTATTGGTAAAGGATCTTCAACAAGATCTCCTACGAAGATCACCGAATCCCTTCTGTCGATACATACCGAAGAACAGAGAGTGTGTCCCGGCATATAACGAAACTCTATGTCGTCATCTTCAAATACTAGTTTATCGCTGAAGGTGATACCTGGAAGTTTCTTCAAAACTTCTCCGTCATGAAATCTCTCCAGATTTTCGAAATCGTAGTCCCATCTTTCTTCCATTCTTCTTCTTGCAAGTTCATGGGCAATGATTTCGTACCCCTCGAACGCTCCGTTCCCCCAGATATGGTCATAATCCGAATGTGAGTTGAAGATTAAGAGATCCTTTCTGGGAGTCTCCCGGATGTAGTTCTTGACAACACTCATGGATCTGTTCCCCAGAAACGTGTCACACAAATAGAATCGATATCTGCCTTCTATCAAGTGAACAGATGTCTCCCCATTCATCGGGGAGTCTCCGTCCTGAAAGGTAAACAATATACCCCTGTTGCCGACTTTCTGAATCTTCAAGGACTTTCTCTCCTATGTGACCGCGGCAAAGATCCGGGCTACAGAGGAATCCGCATGGATCTTAAGAGGAATCGCGAAGATTTCCAGTTCCTTTGAACCCGAAAGCTTTTCAAGACCGGTAAGATTCTCTGCGATGAAGCAGCCTCCGCTAAAAAGGATTCTGTGAATATCGTAAGGGAATCGATCCGGAGAAGATGAGTCAAAGCCAACCATTCTCGTCTTACGTTTTACCAGAAATTCAGCCAGTTCATAAGTCAGGTATGGGTTCTCCAGAAAATACTCCTCGTTTCCAAACAAGGAATCCCTTCCAGTCCAGAAAAGAAGAATCGAATCTTGCGAGACGGCATCTTCGTACTGCGACTTCATCTTTATCTCCATTTCACCCCTAACGTCAAGAAGAACTCCATTGCCTATCAGCCTGTCGATCTCGATCCGATCTACGTATAGATCTGACTGGGTGAGATGCATGGGACCGTCTATGTGGGTTCCCGAGTGCATACTGATCTCAAGCCTGTGGTTATTGAAACCATCTTCTTCCAAGACTCTCGATCTGCGTAACCTTGTGGAATCGTCACCGGGATACACAGGCTGGTTATCTTCAACTGTCCTGGTCAAATCGACGAATTCTCTCACAAGGATCACCTCTCTTTCTTCCTCAAAGAAACAATAATTACAGAATAGCACAAACCGGGTCTCCTGAAGTGTTTTCCTGAGTTCAATGCTTTCAAAGCTCTTCAAAAATTCCAATCAATATTTGAAATCAATAGATTATATGATATGATTAATACATTCGAAGAAATTCAAAGGAGGAGAGTTAGTATGAAAAGAGTATTAATTCATGCATTAGTGCTCCTCTTCGTATTGTCCTTTGCGTCATCTGCAATCGGCTCTTCGTTTGACTTGGCGAAGGACATCGCCGATTCGGCAAACGAACAGATTGAATCTCTAATCGAGACCGCAGTTCAGAAGGCCGAGAAATTCACGGAGCATTACGAAGAGAAGGGCATGGCGCTGTTGGCCTATGAGACTCTAATAGACAATCTCGGAAACGATCTTTCTGAGAAAGCGTTCTTGATTTCCCAGAGTGCTATAACAAGAATTGAAGAGCTAGGATATAAGGCAATTTGCTATTATATTCCAGTGAAACTAGGATACAAGGTTTTCTTGATCGATCCGATTCTGATAATCGACGACTAGTAGAACCACCTCTGATTATCATCATTATGAAATGCCGTAGACAGCTACGGCATTTTTGGTTAGCTAAAACCTCTGTCGATTTATGTGATAGACTGTACTTGACTACTAGCGTTTTCTATAAGTTTCATTTTTGGGGGAAGAGATGGAAGGTTTCAAAGTCTGCAAAGCATGTGAAACCATCGAAACGGTTGTCCAGAGGAATTCTTCGCTTTCTCTGCTGGCGCACGGAGATGGTGTAGAGATTTCGATGTACGAACTGCGCTCCGGAGTCGTCACTTTTCTGGATACATTTTCGGGCGGCGACCTGCTTGAATTCTATTACATCATGGATGGAACCATGTCCTGCAATTACTCCGAAAGAGAAGAGAATTTAGAACCCGGTGACTACTTCTATGCCCACAATCTCAAGTCCCCGGTAGAACTTAAGCCCCATACCGATGTTCGGATGCTCCACGTATCCTCAAGACCTTTGTTCAAGTACATAAGCAATAACATGGCCGTAATGAAGGATATTCTCTCGAAAGTAGAGATTAAAGACTCGTACACTCATGGCCATGGAAAAAGAGTCAGAGATGTGTCACTCGCTATTGCAAAAAGACTTCGTATTTCTTCAGAAAGACAGGAAATAATAGCAATGGGTGCCCTTTTTCACGACATTGGAAAAATCGAGATCGATGATTCAATTCTGAAGAAACCGTCAAGACTGAGCAAAGAGGAATTTGAAATAATCAAATTGCACCCTGTTTTCGGATGTGAGATGGTAAAAGGGAATTTTCTTGAAGACACTCATGACATTATCAGACATCATCATGAGCGAGTTGATGGCACGGGATATCCCGATGGACTGAAGGGAGATGAGATATCATTGGAAGCCAGAATCGTGGCCGTCGCCGATTCATTCGACGCAATGACATCGAGAAGGCCCTACCGAGAAGCCATGAGTTGTGAAAACGCCCTCGAAGAGCTTAAGTCTCAGTCCGGAACTTTGTATGATTCGGAGATCGTAAAGACTCTTGAGGAATGCATAGCGGAAGGACTTATCTAGTTCAGAACTTTGTTGAATCGGTTTTCTGCACTTAAGTTGCCTACTGCTGTACGATTCTATAATTGAAGCCTTCAACTGAGATCTCATTCTATCAATTTCAACCGGGTTCTTCATTCTCAAAATACTAAGTTCTCAAATCCAGTTGCTGCTATAATTCCAGTAGAGGTGATCTTGATGGAAGGATTCTCAATAGTTGCAACAATAAGTGACCGAAAAGCTCTAAAATCAATAGAAATGGCCGGCGCGACGGCAATACGCTTCAATTCTTCGCATACCACTCTAGAGGACATCGAGAAATTTATCTTATACTACGCTGATAACTGTTCTCTTCCTCTTTACATTGACCTACAGGGTGCAAAACTAAGATTGTCGCGGAATCAGCCAGTAATGGAAATAAAGGCGGGAGAACAGGTCATTCTTGGCAGTCAATGTTCGCATCTCAAGATTATTGCCGTAGATCCGAGGACCCTTTCATATCTCTCTCCGGGAATGAAAATCTCGATAGAAGATGGCAGAATTGAACTCCAGGTACTGAAACAAGAAGCAGACAACGCAAGGGCTATGGTTTTGAGGGGTGGAGTCATAAGACCATCAAAGGGCATGAATATATCGCCCCATCCAATAAATCAGATTGAGCTTTCTTCAAGAGATTCCGATATAGTTCTTGCGACAAGAAGACACGACTTCGTTAGATACGCTCTTTCCTTCGTCTCAAGTGCAAGCGAGGTAATCGAATTGAAAGACCTTTCTGGAAGACCTGTGGCTTCGAAAATCGAGAGAGAGCTCCCATTCTCCAGAGTAGAAGAGATCTCATCTTCAAGCGATGAAATCTGGTTATGCCGCGGAGATCTTGGCGCGCAGTTAGGTGCGAGGGGACTTGTCGATTTCTATAGCTACTTTTCTCAGAACATCAGAGAACTTCACAAACCAGTTCTGATGGCCGGGGAGGTTCTCGAACACATGGTTGACCATCCCTTCGCTACAAGGAGTGAACTGTGCCACCTAAAGGACATCCAGTTTAGGGGGTTCGAGGGAGTGGTTCTCTCAAACGAAACTGCCTATGGAACCTTTCCTATTGAAACAATCAAAACGGTTCTCGAGGTCACTTCAGATGAATGAAATAGTTACAGATATCGCCAACTCATTAGCTCTACCAAGATGGAAAGTGGAAAATGCCGTTGAGATGCTGGAAGAGGGAAAGACGATACCGTTCATCGCAAGATATAGAAAGGAAAAGACTGGTGAACTGAACGAAATACAGTTAAGAGAGATCTCCGATGCACTCGAATACTCCAAGAAACTTCGTTCCAGAAAAGAAGAAGTCCTGAGAATAATCGAAGAAAAGGGCAAACTCACCGAGGAACTGGAAGCAGCCATCAATGATGCAAAGAATCTTCAGCTAGTTGAAGATCTCTACCTTCCATTCAAATCTAAGAAGAAAACCAGAGCTGACAAAGCGAGGGAAAAGGGATTACAACCGCTTGCAGATTTCCTTAAAACATCGAGGATCAAGGACGAAACCTTTGTAGTTACGTTTGTCAATGCCGAACAGGAGATACTCCAGATAGAAGAGGCTCTCGAAGGGGCCAGGGACATTCTCGCCGAAGAGTTCTCCCAGGAGATATCAGTCAGGAAAGTGCTAAGAAATCAACTAAAGTCAAAAGGAACAATCAAAAGCTCTCATTCCGATAAGCAGGACGAGCGTGAGGTTTACAGGGACTATTACGATTTCTCTCAACCAATCTCTAGACTGGCGGCTCACCAGATCATGGCACTTTTCAGAGGAGAACGAGAGGAGATTCTCTCGTTAAAGTTAGAGTTGCCCTTCGATATTTTGCCTTCTCTGAGAGACTTGATCGGGTGGAAAGAGTATCTTGCCTACTATGAAGAACTGGTAGAAGCTTCGGCCGATTCTTACTCCAGGCTGCTTATGCCATCCATTGAGCGAGAGGTAAGAAATATGATAAAAGAAGAGGCTGAAGGAAGGGCGATTCATGTTTTCGCAAGAAATCTCAGAGATCTCTTTCTTCAACCCCCTCTTGGCGAAAAAGTCGTAATGGGTATTGATCCGGGTTACAGAACCGGATGCAAAGTGGCGGTAATTGGAAAAGACGGCTCCCTTCTCTATCATGACGTGATATATCCGACCCCACCTCAAAGCGACTACATCGGATCTTCAATGAAGGTAGTTCAAGCCATAAACACCTTAGAGGTCGAACTCATATCTATCGGCAACGGTACAGGTTCGAGGGAGACCGAGGTCTTTGTAAGCAGACTGATAAAGGAACACAAACTTCCCGTCAAATATGTGATTGTGACAGAGTCGGGCGCTTCCGTTTACTCGACCTCAAAAGTTGCGATTGAAGAGTTTCCGAACGAAGACGTAACTACAAGAGGGGCTATCTCGATTGCACGCAGGGTTCAAGACCCGCTGGCCGAATACGTGAAAATCCCCCCGGAAGCTATTGGAGTCGGAATGTACCAGCACGACGTCAATCAATCGGAATTGAAGAAGACTCTAGACAGAGAGGTCGAGTCCGTCGTTAATTTGGTAGGAGTCAATCTAAACACTGCATCGGAGCATCTGTTAAAATACATATCCGGTTTGAATTCTAGAGCCGCTCTGAACATTGTGAAGCACAGGGCGGAAAACGGAGCGTTCATGAACAGAAAGGAACTGCTGAGGGTCTCCGGTCTCGGTCCAAAAGCCTTCGAGCAGGCAGCTGGCTTTTGTAGAATACTAAATGGATCAGAGGCTCTTGATGGGACTTCCGTTCATCCTGAAAGCTATGAGATAGCGAGGGATATAATCAAGAGTGCTGGCTTTGGCCCTGAAGAACTTTTCACGAGAAAAGAAGAAATCTCGAAGAAACTGGACGAGATCGATCTTGACGCTTTTGCCAAGGAGAGGGGACTCAATTCAATAACTGTGAGAGAAGTTATGGGCATGGTGAAGAAGCCGGGTTTGGACCCAAGAGAGGAACTTGAAAAACCGATCCTTAGAACTGATGTCCTTTCCATGGAAGACCTGTCCAAGGGGATGGAACTGGAGGGTACTGTTAGGAATGTCGTAGATTTCGGAGCCTTCGTTGACATCGGAGTCAAACAGGATGGGCTTATTCACAAGAGCAAGATGGGAAGGAGGGTTAGAGACCCTCTCGAGGTATTGAGCGTAGGGCAGATTGTGAAAGTAAGGGTTCTGGAAGTCGACACGAAGAGAATGAGGATAGGGCTCGAACTCCTCGCAGATGCGAATTCCAATTGATCCACATGAGCTGAAGTCTTTTTTGGGTCCCTTTTTGCAGTCTAGCTCACTATGAAACTGAAACTCTAACTCTATTTAGTCATTTAGCGAAGGGCTGACCATAATGAACTCGTCAGAACCATCATTGTCGTTCTCCGAAGATGATCGTTCCCAGTCTAACCATATTCGATCCCTCTTCGATCGCGACCCTATAGGAATTGGACATTCCCATTGATAGGTTCTTCATCTCAACTCCTTCGATCTTCTCTTTAGAGATCTCTTCGAAAAGTCTTCTTGTAAGCCTCAAACTGGGTCTTATCTCTTCGGGATCCTCTGTGAAAGGCCCCATTGTCATTAGACCGACCACCGAAATATTCTTGAGCGGTGAGATCTCTACAATCATTTGCAGGACATTTTCTGGCAAGACTCCGGCCTTGTTCTCCTCCCTGCCGCTGTTAACCTCGATCATGACCGGCATCTTCTTGTTCAGGTATGAACATCTCTTATCTATCTCCTCTGCGAGTTTGAATGAATCTACAGTCTGAATAAGATCAAATATCTCTACTGCCCTTTTCACTTTGTTTCTCTGCAAATGCCCAATGCAATGCCATTTAGCTTTGTCGCCAATGGCTTCAAATTTTCCTTCGGCCTCCTGAACGTAGTTCTCACCGACATCACTTATACCGCTCTCCAGAAGCTCTAGAATGTCTGAAACAGTCCTCGTCTTCGATGCAGCTACGATGGTCACATAATCTGGTATTTCACTTCTCAGCCATCTCACATTCTCAACAATCATCTCCAGACCTCCCTTTTAGTAAATTATATTGCATCGAATCCTATTGTGTTTGAGTTAAGACGAAAATCGTGATATTATTCAAATTGCCGGGGTGAATACTCAGTAGGAGATGATGTTATGAGTAAGGGCATCGCCTGGTTATTGGTTGTATTGATTTCGGCGGCTGCAATCGTTAATCTCGCAACAACTGTTATGACATCAAACAAGCTCTTGGAAGAGATTTCGACAGTCCGTACCGACCTTTTCGCTCTCAAATCGAGAGTTGCCTCTCTCGATTCTATTGTAAGCGATATTAGAAACCGAATCGAGGAATCCGGTGATTTTGTCAGGTCGGTGCACTTCACCAGATCTTCAACTACTCTGGAAAAAGTGGTACTTAAGGCCTCGGTAACTCTTTCGGAATTCACGGAAGGAAGTCAGCTATTTCTGAATGTAATCGATGAAAATGCAGATGTTCGATCTTATGAACTCGAATCTGAGAACGGTGTCTTTACTGCAATGATCGAGCTATTTCCTGAAGAGACTTATCACGGTCAGGTTAGAATAAGCGATGGCGACAAAGAATCACTAAGCAACGAATTTGCTATTTCTCACGATCTTTACAACGTTCAGCGCTATCAATTGCTTGGACACGCATGGCTTCTCGAAACAGACAAGATCCACTACTCAATTGATCTATAAACACAATATTGCAGAGATGAAGAGCTTAGAATTTCTGAAGCGGCGATAAAGGTTGTTGAAGGAGAGAACACGAGAGAGACTCTCTTACTACCATTAGACAATAATTCTCTCGAATTGGCAAAAACAGTTTACTATGAGGCCGAAAGAGACGCATCTCTCACTTTTGTAGCGGAAATAGTCTATAGATTTGGAGAGTCCAAGACTGAAGAAGTGAAGATGAATTACCACTTCTGACAACTAGAGTCAAGACTTTTGTTTGATAATCTTCCCTGCTCGGATACAATCTCATTATAGTAGGTGAGTAGATTGCAAAGACGAGAATGGCTTGAAGAATATAGAGAAAAAACACTTGAACGAACACCTATCGCCTTCGAACTAGAGAAGGAGAAACTTCAGGATTTCATACTTCGAATGGCAGGTTTTCTAGAAGAGTCAAATATCATCGCAGACTTCGGTTGTAACTCCTCGGATTTCTGGCCTCTGATGAGAGACATGAGTCTAAGAGTTGTGGGCGTTTCCTGTAATACAGCCGTTAGTCAAAGAGAGGGTATCCGAATAATGAATGTCGGACTTTCCGATTTCAATTTGCTAGGCATATTTGAAGGGTTCGTGGCAGTTGGAATACTTCAGCGACTCCATCCTGAGTTGTGGTCGAGGATCCTTTTGAGAATAGTAAGGTCCGTCAAAACTAGCGGTGTAGGACTTATCGTTACCGGAGTCAGCGAAGAAGAAGAGGCAAAGGCCAGGCATGACTCGCTCAAGAAGAGTGGATTTCCAGTGGTTGTGGGTGAGTACATAGATGACAATGGCAACTATAATTTCAAGCCATTGAAGAGCTGGTACGATCAGTGGTTGAAAAATGCTGGTCTCTACATTTTTAGAGAAGAAGTAATGAAAAATTTAGTATACACTCTTGTAAGAAAATAATCTGGAGTTTGAATGACCAGCAACGAGATAAGAGTCTATTATTTTGACGGACAGTGTCCCTGGAACCAGGCTGCATTGCTGCAAGCTAGAAGTGCGGCCAATGTTCTTGGGCTTAGAATGATCGAACTCAATCTTACAGAAGTAGGCTCGGATCGTCCCGTCTACTTTCCTTTTTCGTTAGTTCACAATAATCACAAGATTGCAGGCCCTGTTCCGTCTGAATTCATTGTTGAGATTGTCAAGGGTTTGAGGCCAGTAGCTAAGCAAAGCGAAACAGTAGATAAACCATCTCGAAAGTGTGACAATCTCAGCCCTTATTCTCGAGAGTCGCTAAGAGATGCCTGTAATGTCTGCACCAATGGTACCGGTAGAGGAACAGAGGAGAAAGTTAACTGGTACAATCGCTTTCGGGGAGAAGACAGGATTTTCGGCTTTGTTTCATGTGTCAATAAGAGACCCGTTGCCTTCTGCGAAGTGATTCCTTCCTCTTCCTCTCCCTATTCGATACCGAAGAACGATCGTACAGCATTCATAACCTGTATATACAGCTCTCCCGCTGAGCCATATGATTTCAGGGGAGAGTTGATTGATGAAGTCATCGCTGAAAGTAATCGACGAGGATATGAGAGAATCGAGGTGCTGTCTGGGGTCAGAAGCCCATTTCCAAACGGACCGACACGTCTCTTTGAAAGCAAAGGATTTTTCTGTGATAGACAGCTTCTGGATTCGGTAATCATGCTCTCAGGAAGTGATGAAGTTGCACTCATGACAAAAGCTTTGTGATTGCTGAAACTACCCTGCTTACAGGCGTGAAGTGAAATCTTCATCGAGACCACAGTTGTCTTCTCTGAACTGTTTCAGAAATCTGGAAGGTTCAGTCTCCCTCATACCTTATTCACTGGTGAACAGAGATGATTTCCTGCAACTTTTCAATATCTCCCATTTCGATGGCGATTCTGATACTGCGCAAATACCTCTCTGCTTCCTCCAGGGAAGACGCAATATTCGGACCATTGAATCTAGCCATATCTAAAACCATATCCATATTCTGTCTTCCAAGTCTTGAAGTCGAATCGTAACCGGGTCCGGAGTACTTTTCGAAATCACCACCCAGTCTAAGTAGAGTTCTCGAAAGAAAATAGGCTGTCTGGCTTATTCTACCGACTATGTAATCGTGTCTCTCTGGCTGGAGGTATTCGGGAGAAGATCCCAGTTCAGATACCACCATCAGCACATGGTCAAGGTCCTCTCCGGTTGCGAACTCTCCCGGAGAAAACAGGAATACGCGGCCATCGAACATCGATTCGTCCCAGCCAGCTGGGCCCTTGTGTACGTTGCCGGCCATGGGATGGCCGCTTATCAATCTTATCTTCCTGAGTCTCGCTATCTCCTGGAAGGGGCGCATTACACTAGCGACATCAAATACCGGCCCACCAAAATTGGTCGACAGTAGCAGCTTCTCCTCGGAGTTCATGGGGAGTGCTATAACGGTCAGATCCCTCGGCATAAAGACATCTGAAGATACTTCAATGCTTGGATCCTTCTTTCTAAGCATCTCTGTTGTCACAACATTCTCGTCGAAGACCGAAACCTCGTGGCGCCGCTTGGAAAGCCTCAATGCAATCGATCCCCCGATCGAACCGGCACCTATAATGTGAATCTTCATTCCTTCGAGTCTCCCACCTGCACCTTGTCGGGCCTCAGATTTCTTGCTCGCCGCAAATAGACGAAATTCTTCGTCTCAGACTCGCAGTGTAGAAGCACCCTTATAATCCCCCCGGGAGAGTTTCCAAAGGAAGCTTCATAAAGGCACAAAAGCGCAACATCGCTTTGATCGAAGCCTTTTCTGAACGCAGTTGCTGGATTGTATGAAGCTATGTCATTAGTAACGGTAAATATCACAGAGTGCAGTTCAGTGATTTTGTTTCTATTGAATATCTCCTCCATGAGCTCAATTATAGAGTCTTGTATCTCTTCCGGACAATCTGCTTCTATAGATGTTGCTCCCCTTATAGCTTTCACTTCGTCGCCTCCCTATCTGCTAACGGATCAAAGTGTGAAACTGCATATTCTATGGCAAGCAAGTATCCGTACAATCCGAGTCCTGCGATTGTTCCGGTGCATACAGGAGAGATCACAGACTTGCTTCTGAACTCTTCTCTAGCGAAGATATTTGAAATGTGGACTTCGATCTTGAGCCCTCTAAACAGTTCAAGCGCATCTCTTATCGAGTAGCTGTAATGAGTTAGTGCGCCAGCGTTTATTACAACTGCATCATAGTCAATGGTATGAACCCTGTCGACAAGCTCTCCTTCGTGATTAGACTGGAAAAACTCACTCGATGCCCCGCTTTCGACGCACTTTCTTTCGACGGCTTCGCAAAGCTTACTATATGTGAAGTCACCGTACACACTCTTCTCCCTCATCCCAAGCATATTCAGGTTAGGCCCGTTCAAAATGAGTATTTTCATACGACCACAGCCAGCAAATCATCGAGTCTTACCTTTACAAATTCAAAGGAACCGGGTGTTCTGACCAGAGGTATCTCTATCTCCATGCTCTCAGAGGCCATCGCTTTCTTATCATTTCTGAGCAGTCTTAGAGCATCTTCGACAGGTAGCTGCGGGAAATCCAGACCAATGATTTCGGATAGAATTTCAGAGACTTCTCTGTATACTGCCTCATCTATAAGACCTAGGGTTGCAAAGTAGTGCATCTCCCTCTCTAGACCCCACGCCACCGCCATTCCGTGCGAGACTCCGGTTAATGGCTCGTAGAGATGTCCCAGTGTGTGGCCAAGATTCAAAATCCTTCTTATTCCTTTTTCACGAGTATCAGTCGCCACGATTCTATCCTTCTGCCTTACGGCTTCTTCTAGCATCTCGCTAAGAGCACCCAGATTTCTGTTCTTCAGGTCTCTACACCGGCTCTTGAAATCCTCATACCATCGACCCGTTATCAGGAATATCTTGAAGGCCTCAATAAGCCCTTCTTCAAACCGTCCATCGTCCATCGAAAGCGTTACGATTGGATCTATGATGGTCTCAGAAGGCATATAGAAATTGCCGACAACATTCTTGCATCCTTTGAAATTCAGCCCATTTTTCCCACCGATTGAAGCATCTACTTGAGCAAGAAGAGTCGTCGGATATAGGGTTATTGGAACACCCCTCTTAAATGTCGAGGAAGCGAATCCAACGAGATCCGTTACTGTTCCTCCACCTGCACCGACTACCATATCACTTCTCGAAAGTCCCATATCCATGAGATACTCATAGATTTGAAAGAGTGTATTAAATCCCTTAGCCTCTTCACCGTCATCTATGGATAGAGCCGAAGAGGGAATCCATTCTGAAAAGATTTTCTGAATTCTTCCGGAGACTACGGTGTTTGGCATCCTACCTATGGACTTGAAGCCGCCCGGCGATATTGAGACAGGGTGAGAACTGCTATTTAGCGTTTTGCTTTCACTAGCGGTGATTTTCATAGATATCGCCGCAACGGTCTCCCACTGGGTCTGGCTCGAAGTATCAACTGAAGGGAACTGCTCATAGAGCTCCCTTCGCTCTTCCCAAATCCTGAAGATGCTCTCCTTACCTTCCTTCAGTAGTGGGCGACCCTTCACACTGACTCTTTTGTAGAGATCTGCTGGAGGAAGCCTGAGGTATACGGCATTTTCTCCCTTCAATATCTTACGGTTCTCCTTATCAAGTATTGCACCTCCGCCTGTCGATACGACAATCTCGTCCCTCCGAGCGAGTTCTTTCAGAAGGTTCTTCTCCAGTCTTCTGAATTCTTTCTCGCCCTCTTTCTCGAAAATTTCACTTATGCTCATCCCCTTAACTCTTTCGATCTCCGAATCCATATCTATGAATTTCTTATCGAGAACGGAAGAGAGGATTCTACCTATTGTGCTCTTCCCCGAACCCATCATCCCAATGAGGAACACTCTCATCCTTCACCCTCCTTTTTATCGAGCAAAAATCGCCACTTCCAAACCTTTCTAGAATCGCCTCAAGCAACAAGAGCGATAGCATAGACTCTCCGACGCCTGCGGCCGCCGGGACCGCCGTAGTATCAGAACGAACGTAAGGAGTATTTTTCTCATTCAAGTCGCTCAGATCGACGGAAGAGATCCCCCTCCTCAAAGAAGGAATTGGCTTAACGCTTGCCTCAATAACGATGCTTTCGCCGTTTGATATCCCACCCTCGATACCGCCGGCATTATTTGTCTTCCTGAAAACTATCCCGTCATTAATGTAGAGCTTATCGTGGTATGCGCTTCCTCGAAGCCGCACATCGGGATTTCCAATGAAGACGCCCTTAACGGAGGGAATCGCCATGAAGTGCTTCCCGATTCTCGAATCGAGTCTTTCAAAGAGACTGCCGTATCCCCCGGTCCCCGCCGGTATTCCATCAGCGATTACAACAAACCTTCCCCCAAGGGTCTCTCCAAGCTCCCTCGCAACATCGATCTCCTTCAACATCTCTTGGTAGGCGATTTCATCGTGACAGAAAACCGAAGATCCACGAATCTTTGAAATCCATTCTCGCCCTGAGGGGCTTTCACAGATGACGTTTCCTATCGCTATGACTGAACTGAACACGGTAATCCCAAGCTCATGAAGAATCTGAGACGCGACTGAACCGATAGCCGTAAGCGCTGCAGTCCATCTTGCACTGCTTCGCTCTGCGTAAACCGCCAGATCATTTAGTTTGTATCTAGTCCACGCAGCATAGTCGGAATGTCCGGGCCTTGGGATGCTTCTCACGCTCTTCTCGGCACTGGAAACCTTATTCTCTATCTCAATCAGAAGTGGGGCGCCCGACGTGACTTTTTTCCACATACCCGACTTCACGATTGCTTTATCCTGCTCGCCCTTCATCCTTTCTCCTCTGCCATAGCTCTTCTGCCTTCGCTTTAGCTGTCTATCTATCTCTTCGATTGAAAGAGAAAAACCAGACGGCAACTCCTCGATGAGCCCGAAAACGCCGCTTCCATGAGAATCCCCGACCACGGTAAACTTCATTTCACCACTTCCCAGAACGTCTCTTCGAAGACCTCGTTTGAAGGCAGACCCCATATTTTGAGGTTTTCGAGAGCCTGGTAAAGAAGCATATATCTTCCGTCAAGAATGGCTTCCACTCCACAGTTGTAAGAGAGCTCGATCAAGGGTGTCTTCCGGTAGATCAGATCGTAAACTAGACTCTTACCGTACAGCTCTTCAGAGGTGATCCCCGTTTCCTCTCCATTCATTCCAAGGGAGGAAGCGTTAATTATACTCATGCTCCTCGAAGAGACCTCTCTGATTGATTGAAATGGAAAGACTGATATTTCAAACCGCCCTGGTATCTCGAATTCCCTTTTGATCTTCTCCGCCCTGGAAAGCGTTCTGTTCAAGAGTTCTATCCTCTTCACGCCCGCTTTCCTCAAGAAAAAAATCACCGCCCTCGCAGCACCTCCCGCTCCAATAACCATTACGGGCTCCTCTATCGACCCATCGAGCAAAGGTTTGCCAAAACCGACCCAGTCCGTGTTGTACCCTTTTCCCTCGAAGACGCAGTTTATAGCCGAGAGCGGAGATTCAACATGGCTGACCACGTGAGCGACAACCTTTTCCTTGAATGGAATAGTAACGTTGAACCCGTCGAAATTCTGAACAACTGAAGCTATCTTTTCTGCGAATTCATCTGGAAGAATGTCAACCGCCTCGTAAGATGCATCGATGCCCATTCTTTCGAAGAACCGTCCGTAAATGGCCGGCGATAAACTGTGGGAAACTGGATGCCCAATTATGCATAACTTCACTGAGAAACCTCCTTGAGTGTTTCGAAGAACCCCGGAAAGGAAACACCGACTGCATTCGAGTTCGTTAATTCTACTCCTTCACTGCTTAGCAGCCCGGCTATCGAGAAAAGCATCGCAATTCTGTGGTCACCATATGAGTCGACCTTTCCTCCAGTTATTCTTTGAGGGCCTTCCACGCTAAAGCCATCCTCATGTTCAAGGATCTCTACGCCAATTCTTCTGAAGTTCTTAACGGTAACGGCTATCCTGTCCGACTCTTTCTTTCTCAACTCCCCGGCCCCTCTGACAGTCGTTGTACCTTCCGCGAAAACTCCTGCGAGCGCAATCAGTGGAAGCTCATCAATCATTGAAGGAATCAAATCACTTCCGACCTCCACTCCAACAAGACGGGAAGATCTAGCCACGATTGTGCCCACCGGTTCTGGAGAGCTCTCCTTAATCTCCATCTCGATGTCTGCACCCATTTTCATGAGAAGCTTTATGAATCCTGTCCTCCCTTGATTAAGTCCGACATTTAGAATAGTTACCTTGCTGTTTTTATGAAGAACCGCCAGAGCTGTTGGAAAGGCGGCCGATGAAACGTCCCCGGGAATCGAAAACCGGACCGGAAGAAGCTCACTCTTTTCTACCTCAACTCTCTTATCACTCAAAGTAATTCCGGCACCCATTGATCGGAGCAACCTCTCTGTGTGATCCCTGCTGCAGTGTGGCTCAGTAACGGCCGTAGTGCCTTCCGCTTGAATCCCCGCCAGTAAAATCGCACTCTTGACCTGTGCGCTGGCAACCGGGAGAGAATGCTCAAATCCCCTTAGCTTTCCACCGGATATGCACATTGGAAGAAGTGAGTCCTGGCGGGCCGATATACTAGCCCCCATCTCTTTCAACGGGGCAACGACTCTCTTCATGGGTCTGGCTGACAGAGAATCATCTCCAAAGAGAACGTGAAAACCTCTCTTTCCCGAAAGAACTCCAGCCATCAATCTAGCCGTAGTCCCGGAATTCCCGCAGTCAAGCGGCCTGGGCGATTCCTTCCACGACGCAGAAGATATTTCCATTCTGTTGAAACCGCCTTTGAAGTCCCCTCCAAGTTCGCCGATCATACTGAACGTCCTCAGAGTGTCTTCGCTTTCAAGCAGGTTGTGGACTACACTAACGCCACGACTCATAGAGCACATCATTAGAGCCCTGTGAGAAATCGATTTATCCGGAGGTACAGCAATTTCCCCGGCAACTTTCTTTGAAGGTAGCAATCTCATCTTTTCCTCCCAACCTATCAGGTGAGCGAAAGCTCTGTGGCACTGGCCAATTGTTCGAGACTATTCATAAGCTTTTCAAACTCGCCGAAACTGAGGCTCTGTTTGCTGTCGGAAAGAGCCATTTCCGGCCTTGGGTGAACCTCGACTTCGATACCATTGGCTCCAACGGCCAGAGCTGCTCGGGAAAGCGGTATTATCAAGTCTCTTCTCCCGGAGGCGTGGCTCGGATCCACAATGATCGGCAGAGGCGATTGCAGCTTTATTAGAGGTACGGCAGAGATGTCCAGCGTGTTCCTCGTGGCCGTTTCGAAGGTTCTGATTCCCCTTTCACAAAGGATTATCGACATATTTCCCCTTGATGCGATGTACTCTGCGGAAAGAAGAAGTTCTTCCACCGTATTCATGAAACCCTTCTTTAAAAGAATAGGCTTGCTCTTCTCTGCCACCTTCTGTATAAGCTGAAAATTCTGCGAGTTTCTCGCGCCAATTTGCAGTATGTCGCTCATTTCACAGACAGCTTCAAGCGTCCCTTCACCGGTCACTTCCGTCACCGTCTTGAGGTTATAATGATCTGCGGCCTCCCTCAAGTATCTCAAACCAATTTTCCCGAGTCCCTGAAAAGAGTATGGAGAAGTTCTCGGCTTGAAGGCTCCCCCTCTGATCACCCTCACGCCCACTTCTGAAAGAAAGGCCGCGCTCTCTTCTATCATGGGGCGATCTTCAATCGCGCATGGACCGGCCATGACTACGAATTTACCTTCTCTTACCGATAGATCGCCAATCTCCACTGAGATATCCTC
>DSBT01000179.1 GCA_011045915.1 Mesotoga infera | reverse complement strand
TTCTGTCCGTCGCAAACTTCGGTAAAGAACCTTCAGAAAGAGGGAATGGAAGAAGGAATATGGTTTACTGGTGACGTAATGTACGATCTATTCTTGAAGATGGAGAAGCACTTCGATTATTCAGTAGTAGAGCGACTCTGCCTTGAAGAAAATGGTTACGTTGTTGTCACAATTCATAGGGATTTCAATACAGATAACGGGGAAAGGCTAGAAGAGATTCTTAAGCAACTCACGGTAATTCAGAAGAAAAAAAGAGTGGTTTTTCCTATACATCCAAGAACCAGAAAGCGAATTGAGGAATTTGGTCTTGAGAATCATTTGGAGAATCTAGACATAATAGACCCACTCGACTATTCTTCAATGATGGGACTTATCAAATATTCATGGAAAGTGATCACCGACAGTGGTGGCCTTCAGAAAGAGAGTTACTTCGCAGGAAAACAAGCGGTAGTAGTAATGCCAGGCACTGGCTGGATTGAGCTAGTTGATGCCGGAATCAACTGCCTAACACCTCCAGAAATGATCAGAGATTCACTTGTCCTTATTCATGCAAATATATGTGAGAAAGGGCTTTACGGTTCAGGGAATGCGGCAGCAAAAATCGCTTCGCGCTTGGCTAGTGAATTGAGGCTTGGTGCACGAACACAGTAGTCTCCGGAGGGGTTTTCATTGGAAGAGCAGGAATTGCCGAAAGTCACAATCATAGTTCCTACAAGGAACGAAGTTCATTTCATCGAAAAGTGTCTTAACTCGTTTTTGATATCTGACTATCCTGAGCATTTGATGGAAATAATCATTGTTGATGGGATGAGTGAAGATGGTACAAGTGAAATTGTCAAAAGGTATTGCAAGCGAGACAAAAGAATTGTCCTAATCAACAATCAGAAACTGATCACTCCCGTTGCGATGAACTTAGGAGTGAAAGCTTCAAAAGGGGAATACATATTCTTCAGCGGCGCACACAGTGAAATGCCATCGGACTACATCTCTAAATGCGTCCAGCATGCTATAGAAAGCGGTGCAGACAATGTGGGTGGAGTAGTGAAAACGGAGCCTCGTGTAAACTCTCCCGTGGGAAGAGCTATCGCCGAAGTCTTATCTCATCCAATTGGAGTTGGCGGTGCCAAGTTTAGGACAGGCGTAACCAAACCCACAGAGGTAGATACTGTTCCTTTCGGTTGCTACAAACGAGAGGTTTTCGACAGAATCGGTTTTTTCAACGAAAAGCTCGTAAGGAATCAAGATATCGAATTCAACTTGAGATTAAAACGAGCGGGGGGCAAAATAATTCTCTTCCCTGACATTGAGTTACTTTACTATGCAAGATCTACTTACAAAGAACTATGGAGTAATAATTACGGAAATGGCTTCTGGGTAATAGTAGGTGCGAAGTATGCCAAGATTCCCTTTTCGCTTAGGCATCTCGTGCCTTTCATTTTTATTCTGTCATTGGTTTTAGGTGCCGCACTTTCACTATTAAGTGTTTTGATTAAGACATTCTCGCTCTTGATGATTCTCATGTACTTATTTACAGTAATCTGCTATTCTATGTCAATAGCCATGGCCGCTGGAAAATGGAAGGTCTTCTTTGCTTCAGTTCTCGCTTTTCCTATTCTTCATGTTTCATATGGTGTTGGTTCATTTGTCGGTCTGTTCTCACTCATTGGTAGAGGGGAGCAGAATTAGTTGTATACGCTCTCGCTTCAGGATGATAGATGGCTAAAGAGGCTCTGTGGAGGTGCAGAGGTTTACTCACCTGCAGGGAGTGCAATTCAGCCCGATTCAATTAAGGATTTTGAGAAGCAAGGAATTACATATGTATCGAAGAGTGATGAAGGGTTAGTAGTGTATTCTGGATCTGTCAGGCAAGTGCCTCTCTACATTGACAAGAAGGGAAGACAAGTAACTGACAAACCCTGTCTTGAAGCACATGATCTGCTCAAGGACTCAATCATTGATTTGCTTTCTTTTGGCTATGTGACAGGTCGATCGACGCTCCTCGATTCGGTAATGCAGTTTAGAGCCGGAGAACAAATCGTGATCAAAGATGATTCTGAAACTATCATCGATATTCTAGAAAGCATTCACAGACCTGACAAAGCCTTCACTTACGATGAGTTTTCAAAGAGGTTATTGACAGTCCTGCGAGATGTATTCAAGGAATCAAATTCCATCTCAGCGGATCAGAGAATAGTTCTTCCTCTTAGCGGGGGCTACGATTCGAGACTGATTGCCTGTTTACTAAGGGATGCCGGAATAGACAATGTGATATGTGTGAACTATGGAGCGAAAGGTGCAGGAGAAGTTGAATCTAGCCCAAGTAGAGAAGTTGCTGCCCGACTAGGCTATGAATGGTATTATGTTGAATATAACTTCGAAGAAATGCTGGATGAGATGACTTCTGAAGAATTCGAACATTACTATTTATCTTCTCATGGATTTTCTTCAACCCCGCATGTACAGGAATACCTTCTAATGAAGAGGCTAGAAAAATCCTTTCCTGGAGAGAAACTGGTATTTGTACCTGGACACTCTGCTGACTTCTCTGCTGGTTCTCACATTACCCCTTTGGTGTTGTTGTCAAATAGATCTCGAGATTTCAATTCGCTTGTTGGCGCAACTATTGCGAAGCATTTCACTCTTAGAAAGTCCCCAGTTCCTCCTGAGGCTAAACAACATGTGCATGACGAACTTAAGGAAATCGTTGCTTACGTATCTGAACCATACATGGCCTTCGAAATCTGGAACTGGTTTGAAAGACAGTCTAAGTTCATAGTAAATTCCATCAGATTATACGAGTATTTCGGACATAAGTGGTGGCTTCCGTTTTGGGACAATAGATTTGTCAATTTCTGGTTCACTGTTCCTCTAGCGCAGAAAGTGAATAAACAGTTTTATGATAGATTTGTCGTGCATGAGTTTTTTGAACCGATGGGAGTCTCATTCGATGCAAGAAGCAAAGAGAGCGAGAAAAAGAGAAAGAGCTTCATGATGAACCTCGCGTCATTATTTGCATCTGCTGAGCTTATGATGAGAGCAAAAGAGTTTTACATGAAGCGCAGATATCACAATCCTTGGGGAATGGATTTGGTAGGTGAAAAAGTTTTGCAGCGTTTCATTCTGAAATATCCAGAGGCTTCTTCAAAACTGAAGAATTTGGTTGAGAACAGACTTGGAAAGAAAGGTTATGATCCCAATTGCTTTCTGTCAGAGATTCTCATACTGCTTATTTTGAGTCAAGATCTTCGAGGCGAGCAGTGTTGAGAAACGGAATAGCCCTTTTGAGTGATATCAACTTTCAAAAGGTACCGAAGGTTGATCCAGAACTGAAAGAGCTTCTTCTGAAAGAAGTCGTCATTGCAAACCTGGAAGGTTACGTTGATGATGAGCCAGGAAATAACACCCTTGGCATGACTGAAGACTCTATTAAGAAAATGCGTGAGTTGTTAAATATTAGATTCGTCAGCTTGGCGAATAATCATTCACTTGATGGAGGCAAGAAGGGTTTCAGAAGGACTGAAGAAGCTCTTCAAAATGTAGGAATAACTTCGTTTGGAACCAGAGAAAGACCATATGTTATTTTTGAGAATTCAGGAAAAAAGATTGGAGTACTTGCTTTTGCTTGGAGGTTCACCGGTGCAAAGTCCAGGGTTCTCAACCTTTGTTGGATTTCTCTGAAAAAGATAATAAAGCAGGTGAGCAAACTCAAATCTGAAGTGGAGTATCTGATTGTCTACCCTCATTGGGGAGTAGACTTTGAAGTATTACCCACTCCGTGGCAAATGGCAGCAGCAAATAGAATAGTCTCAGCGGGCGCTAACTTGATTGTCGGACATCATTCACATACAATTCAGCCGGCTATGAAGAATGTATATTTCAGCATAGGAAATACGTTTATGCCCAAGAATGAAGTTACTTCGTACCATTCAGGAAGATCTAATAGTGGTCTTATAATTGAACTAGACAAAGAAAATGACAGTTCAGTTTCACCTAGAATGATGGGATCAAGTCCTGATTCCATGTATCTGCAAGGAGATTCGGAAAACAGGAACTCAGAACTAGATCCTTCTTTGACGAGCAATCTGAAAAGATACTGTGAATTCTTCAGAAGTAAGAGAATTAAGCGAACGATGCCTGTGTTTTGTGGGAATGCTTGTGACTATTTTGCTAGAATTCCTTATGTTTTACTTCTGGAAAGCTTAGTTTCGACTGGATTTGTTAAGAAGTTGCTTAGAAATAGGAGACGCACATGAGTATTCTGGTTATCGCCTTTCTCCACCCGAAGAAAGATAAGCGCGTGATGAGAACAGTAGAAGCTTTATCGTCTGCTGGAGACGTTGATTACATATACTGGTCCGAAGACGAGTCCGAATACCATACCGAAGGGGATGTGACATTTCATCCGGTTCTGCATCATATTAACAAACATAGCATTGTCAGAGAACTCATCTCAAGGAGAACTCATGAAGCAAAGATGATAGAAGTTGCCTCTTCTTTGAGACCTGAGTTGGTTTACATACATCATTTTGCGACAGTAATTCCGTTACAAATCTACAAGAGGTTCTGGAAAATGAAAGTCCCAATTATTACCGATTTTCATGAGTATGTTCCAGAAGAGTTCCTATTTGGTGTCAACGCGATTCCTAAGATTATAAAGACTAACTATGCAAAATCCTTTTACAGAAAGATGTTGTCCAGATCCGCTGGTGCCGTTTTCGTTTCTAAGTGGATGATTGATGATGCAAAAGCAATTAACCCACTTTTGAAAACACTATGGATACCGAACTACGGAGATTCTTCTGTTGAAACTCTAGCAAAGGAACGAAGAAACAAAGAGATTGTTTTCGTTGGATCAGTTCGAAGAGACCTCGAAAAAGAGAAGGAATTACTCATCTGCTTAAAGAAAAAGGGATATGAGTTTACTACGATAGGATCTTCACCTCTTGAGGGAATTAGTCAGAGCATCCCATTTCTTGAATACGGCAAGATGATTAAGAGAATATCTCAGGCAAGTTTTTCAATCATATCTTTCAGCAGTACTGACGCTGGAGGAAAACCACTCTTGAACTATGTACATTCAATGCCAAACAAGTTCTTCGATTCCGTAGTTTCCGGAACTCCAATCATAGTTGATAAACGATTAGAGGATATTGCTCAAATAGTTGAAAGAGATAACCTGGGCATTGTAATAGATAGGAATAATCCCGAAGAAAGTGCTGAAACAATTGATCATATAT
>DSBT01000178.1 GCA_011045915.1 Mesotoga infera | reverse complement strand
GTTAGTCATTCCCATTCCTTTTGCTGCCTCAATCATTCTGGGATCGACTGAATTCACTGCCACCACAGTATTTCTTATGACAGGCAGGAAGGAATATATCACTAGAGCAATAACTGCCGGAGTGACACCAATTCCCGCTTTCAGCGGGGCAAGCAAGACGACCATATAGCCGAAGAGGGCGAGACTTGGAATCGTCATGAGAATTCCCGCTCCATAGAGTGCTATCGACGAAAGCTTTTTGTTTCTGGAAACGATTATTCCAATTGGTACGCCAATACCAATTGCAATCGGTACCGCTATAGCAATAATCTTTATGTGATTAAGCAGCTCTATCAGCACCAGGTCGTAGTTTCTTGCCAGATACTCAAAGAAACCCATACTCTTCTCCTTCCAAATCTTCCGGCAAAAAGCCGGTGAACGGAATGATTAAGACCCTCCCCAAAAATCCAGTATTAACTTTCAGCCTAAGAATTATTCATTACTGAGCACACAAGTGAGACAGGACAAGATCTTAAATCATAATTATTTAGTCATTAGACTTGCAACAACTCATTTATTATAACATATGAACATGATTGAGTTTCTAGTAGGACAGACTCCCTTTAAGAACAACGTACTAACCTGAAAGTGCTATTAGCGAGAAGTATAACGATACGGCAAGTCATACAAGGGTTTGCTACTGCTCAGAACTGATCTTTCTAATGAAAGTCATTTGACTTACGATAACGAAAATAATCAACCCAATTGACATGATTCCTATGCTTCTCAGACTGGCCCACATTTGAAGAAAATACCCGCCAATAAGTGGACCGACACCAAAGATAATGCCTACCATAGACTCATGTATTCCTCCCTGCTTTCCGTGATCGTCATCGCGAGAATTCAGCCCGTAGAATATCGCGAATATGTAAGGAACCGCATAAGTAGCGCCTGAAAAGAGGGTTGCCAGGAAGAACGTGGGAGCGGTTTCAGGCAGAAAAAAGGACAACAGAGCCGCCCCAAACACGGCAATCATTGTCATAAAGGAGATTTTGGGACTGCCTACCCAAAATCGGAAGAAACTCATGAAAACAAAGGATAGAAAGACTCCGATGTTGGCACCTACGGTTAAGAAACCGACATTCTCCAAAGGTATTCCTGTTGATGAAATTAGTTTTGGAAAAAGCGCCATTCCACTAGTGTAGATAATTCCCGCCAGTAGAAAAGTGAATCTATATACTCTTCTATAATCCTTAATCTTAGGGAAATCTATTTCGCCAAGAGAATTCTTCAATCTATCGTGGAATGGACCTGGAAGAGTCTCACCGAATCTCTTGATGTGAGCTCTTATATGCAGAGATCCCACTAGACAAAGTACAATCCCATAAGAAAACACCGCCATCGGGAGTTTTTGAATTAGATAAGGACCAAATGCCATCCCAACAACGTTTCCTGCGCTCCAGGAGAGAACGAAACGGATAACAGTCGCTGCGGGATCAACCCCAGCAGCTTTCTCCGACTTCGAAAGCAAGCCCTCAATTGATGGAAAGAAGAAGCCGAAAAAAACATTCATTCCGATTACCGATATTACCAGATGGATGGGAATAGTCCAGAAGAATCCAAAAGAGAGTGATATCGCCATCAAAAACATGCCATTCGATAGGCTTCGCTTGAAACCAACTTTGTCTCCCATCCTGCCAAATTTCAGAGCGGAGACCACATAGAATGCACAGCCCAGAAAGTTGATCAGACCAATTTCTATATAGGACAGCCCCCAATCTGCAGCCTTTGTGTTGATGGCCGAAGTCAGAAGGTAGAGAAGTATGGAGAACGAAAACGCGTAGAAGTTGAACGCGTGAAAGTATCTCTTCATTATTGAACCGCCTTTCAATGATCCTGTCACGAAGAACCGCAGTTTCTTAAATCACATACATTCTACCTCATTCGGAGGAAGACTTAGCAATTGTCTATTCTTCAATATGAACATTCAAGAGACAGCCCTCTTGACCCTTCGGTCTCACTGGGAAAACAAGATCAGCGCCTCCACTAATAACGAGTAAACTTCCATTCTTGGGCTTTAAGAAATGGCCGGCTATTGTTACAAAAAAAGGAGGCCTAAGGCCTCCAACTATTCTTGACTTCTGCCTCTACTGCTCGGCGACCTTCAGAAGAATTTCTTGTTCGGCCCAGGCAAGTCCCTCTTCGACAGTTCTCTTCTGGTTGATTACATCGCCAACCATCGTTCCGAGAATAGTCCTGACATCGTCCCAAAGAGCAACATTGGGATCTACCGAACCAAATGGGATTTGGCTGATAGGAACTAGGACAGTCGGGTTCTGTTCTTCATATGCTTTCCACTGAGGAGTCGTCAAAGCAATTTCCGTTACCGGCATGTACCCGGTCTTAACTGACCAGTAAGCTTGGATCTCTGGACTTATGAGGTACTTCATGAACTTCCAGGCAGCAGCCTTCTGCTCCGGTGTGATACCTTTGAACATAACGACATCCGTACCAGCAAAGGGTGGTGCCTGAACTTCCCACATCGGAACCGGGGCCCATGCCCAACCATGCTTTCCTCTTGAACCTGAGTCTACGTAAGATGCAGAAGCGATTGTCTCAACAAACATGGCAATCTGCCCGTCACCGAATGGTGCATCAAGATATCCTCCCTGGAAGAGAGCGACCTTATAGGTGTGAGCCATGTCGTACATTAACTGAAGAGCTTCTTTAGCTTCAGGAGAATTTATAATAACCTCTACCGAACCATCTGGCTTTATCTCTATTGCTTCGCCACCATTGGCCCTAAGGAATATCATGAAATGATCAATAGTTGTTCTGAAGCCAAAGCCGTACTGATCAATCTGTCCGTCGTTATCCTTATCCTCAGTGAGCATCATTGCTGCAAAAAGGAGATCGTCCATTGTCTTTGGAACTTCCAGACCATATTCCTCAAAGAGGTCTGTATTGTAGTAGAGGACATATGTACTCTTGTTGAAGGGAAGGGCATATACTGTGTCGCCCCAGGTAACCATTCTCTTGAACGGACTCCAGATAGCCTCCCACTCTTCGTCGGTCAATCCCGTTTCAGGATCAGCAATCAACGAATCAAGTTCCTGTACGGCATTTCGAGGAATAAGTCTTGCAGTCCAATTTCCATAAGCCTGAGACAGAGCTGGCAGCGTGTTGCTCTCTGCACTGACCAGGAGTTTCTGCTGCAGAGCACTGTAATTTCCCACATAAATGGCTTCTACCACAATATCGGGGTTTGCCTCATTGAAAGATGCCACGATTTCATTGACTGTGGTTCCCTGGGCACCGCCCATTGCGTGCCAAAACTCAATCTCCGTCACAGCAAAGGTAAATACTGCAAAAGAAACGATTAGAAGTGCTAGAATTAATCTTTTGCGCATTTCCCTACCTCCTTATAAGAAATGTTTAAGTGAACTAATTATACCACTACGCCCCATTCAAAAAGAATCTCTCTTACCTTATCGAAAGTCTCATCAATACTGCCTGATGTCGAGACCTCGGCACTGACCATCACCTTCATTGAATCAAGGTGAGACTGTGAATGGAGTATTGACTCTGCCAGGGATCTGCTCATTCCTCTCTTCATGAGTCTCTCAACGGAAGCTTCATTTGTACATTCAAACCAAATGACTTTGTCACAATAGTCAGCAAGTCCTATTTCGTGGATCAAAGCTCCGTCGATTATGCAGAGCTTCGAATGACATCCCTCAAGAGCTTTCAATGCCTTTCGTCTAATAACCGGGTGAAGTATTTCATTCAGTCTTAACAGGAGTTTGCTGTCTTGGAAGACTTTCTTTGAAAGTTTTTTTCTGTCAACTTTGCCGCAAGTAAGAATACTCTTCCCGAAAGAATCAACGATCTGCTCTTTCTTTTCATCCAGCGAATCGTGGCCAAGTTCATCCAGGGAGATAATATCTGCACCGAATCCTTCAAGACGCTCGGCGGCAGTAGACTTACCGCTTCCCGCCTTTCCCACAAAACCAACTATCATTACAGCAGCTTCTCTCCGGACTCGATGACATTCAGTACTACTTTGGAAATATCGCTATTCGCGTTTTCCAGTTTCTTCCTCTCTTCCGGGCTGATCACGATAATGTCTGCCTCGATCTCTTCCATTTCTCCGATCTTCTGAAGAAGGTCCTCGGATTCGACTGATACTATTACAAAGGTTGGTATAGGTTCTCCAGTAGCGAAATACACTTCCTCGACCGAAAAACCTTCGATAACTTTCATAAGCTCAGACTTCATAACTCGAACCTCCAGGAGGTTTTCTCCTCATATCTGTCCCTTACTTCCTCGTATCCCTTTCTTCCCATAAACGCATACGTCAATTTCTTTCCGAGCTCTACTCCAGGCTGATCATAAGGATTTACTTTCAACAGGAAACCCATTAACGCAGTTTGTATCTCATAGGAGACGATGAATTCACCGACATGAACCTCATCTATCTGTGGAAAAGAGATAGTGATATTAGGTACGCCGTTTGCAGCAAGTGCAATTGATGTTCCCCTTAGCTCCGCATTTAGCAGTTCTCCAACCTCGACTCCATTGAGATAAGACAAGGCTTCAATGTCCGAATGAATGAATGGTATTGTAAGCTGGTTTCCAAAATCCTCTACCTTCAAGAGCGTCACTATTTTGTCTTTCGGTCCCTCGTTGTACAGCTGAACTTGTGAATGCTGGTCGATCGCACCCAGAGATTTCGCTGGAGTTTGACCTGTATGTACGATTCTTCCGGAGACATCGAATTTCTTTCCCAAAGACTCTGCCCATAACTGTCTATACCAGTCAGCAAGAGTGTGGAGTCTGTTTGAATAGGGCATCATTACTGAGATGTTGTGCCCTTTCTTCAGATAAGCATAGTGTATTAAGGCACTCACAGCTGCCGGGTTTGATTTGACGTCATCCCTGAGATATCTTTCCTTTCCAAACCTGGCCCCCTCGTACAAAAGACTTATGTCAATTCCCTCCGCGATCGCCGAAAGCAGACCTACTGGTGTTAAAACGCTGAAGCGACCTCCAACGTCTTCCGGGATAGTGAGGGTTCTTATACCCTCGGAATCTGCTATTTGCCTGAGCACGCCCTTATGTTTGTCGGTAGTAAATATGAAATGGTCTTTAACTGGAAGATCAAGTTTTTCGAGCAACCCTCTAACGATGAGATAATTTGCCATGCTTTCAGCAGTAGTTCCAGACTTTGAGATGACGTTGAATACAGTGTTTCCGAGATCCAGTTCTCCTAACACAGAGGCAATCATATCGGGATCTACATTATCAAGCAAAAACACTCTGGAGTTCCCGTCTCTCTTTTCCTTAGCATAAGAGTTCCAGCTAACCGGTTTCAGTGCGGAGTGCAAAGCCTGATTGCCAAGTGCCGAGCCTCCAATTCCAATTACAACGAAATTATCAAAATGCTCCAACCAGGATCTGTAAGCCTTGACTTCTTCAAGAATTTCATCACTTTCAAGAATTCGCAGAAAACCAGGCAACGGTTGAAAGACTCTTTCGAAATTCGTTGAAAGTGTCTTCGCAATATCAATCATCTCATCAAAAGAAAGTCCGCTTTCAAGGGTCTCCTTGAACGCAAAAGAGAAGTCATATTTTAGCATTCCTGCAACCTCCGTCAATAAGTAATTAAGGTCTCCACTCTATAGCCCGAAAGTCTCTCTCTTGGATTAAGAAATTCCAGTTCAGCCAGACAGAGAATTCCAACTACTTCTCCACCGCTGTCTTCAATGATACTGGCAATTGCCTCCATTGTCCCACCGGTTGCGAGAATGTCATCTACTATCAGCACCTTATCTCCATTGGATATCGCATCTACGTGCATTTGAAGAGTCGCCTTTCCATACTCAAGTTCGTACTCTATCTCTTTGGTCTTATAAGGAAGCTTTCCTGGCTTTCTAATGGGTACCAGCGCTTTCCCCATTTCATAAGCTAGAGGAGCCGCAAAAATGAATCCCCTGGCTTCGGGGGCTACCATGGTATTGAAGTCAATTTTCCTTGCCCGTTCCGACATCTGCAGTATGCACTCCCTGAAAGCTAAAGGATCCTTTAACAATGGAGTGACATCTTTGAAAACCACACCTTCCTTTGGGAAGTCAGGAACGTCACGCACAAAGGCTTCTAGATCCATCTAATCTCCTCCTTATACAGCTCCTTAGACATGGGTTATTTTAACACAGGAATCAGCCCATTTCTCTAGGTGCATGTTATAATGCATGTGTGAAATAAATAACATTCTTTCCTCGAAGGAGGTGTAAGGTTTGTCTCATGTAAATTGCCCGGATTGTCAGAAGCTCTATGAAGAACTTGATGAGTATATTGATTCTGTCAAAGGTAACACGGGTGTCTTAATTAATGTACTCCACAAAGCGCAAGAAATCTTCGGATATCTTTCGGAAGAACTGCAGCAGCACGTATCTGAGAAACTCGATATTCCTTTAAGTCAGGTATATGGAGTTGTGACTTTCTACAATTTCTTCAGCACGAAGCCGAAGGGAAAAAACCAGATAAAAGTCTGTCTAGGAACCGCCTGCTATGTCAAGGGTGCCGATAAGATACTGGAAAGGCTCAGAGACGAACTGGGCGTTGAGATGAATGAACCGACCTCCGACGGACTCTTTTCAATTCACGCCGTCAGATGCCTCGGTGCCTGCAGCATGGCTCCAGTGGTTCTGGTAGGCGAGGATGACTATTTTGGAAGAGTAACCCCTGATGAGGTTTCAAAGATATTGGGCAAATATAGGAGGGCCGAGTAATGGCAAAAATTAAGAGCCTTGAAGAGTTAATGAAGATCAAAGAGAACGCAATGAAGGGTCTTAAGATGCGTGACTCAGGCAAGAGAGGAAAAGTAATCGTGGCAATGGGAACTTGCGGGATTGCCGCAGGCGCAAAGGATACGTTGAGGGCGATAGTTGACTCACTTGAAGAGAAAGGAATTGACGATGTCGCTGTCGTTCAGTCCGGCTGTTTTGGTCTCTGCGATGTTGAGCCCACAATTGAGGTACATCTCGAGGGATCAGAGCCAATAATTTATGGACACGTAACCCCGGCTCAAGCAAAGAGAGTGGTTGAGCAGCACATTATCGGCGGAAAAGTAGTCGGAGATCTCATTGTGAAAAGAGGAGAACTATAACGAAGAGGTGATTAAGGGTGCCCGCTGTTGAAAACACGGTGCTTATTTGTGCCGGAGGAGCTTGCATTTCTGCAGGCGAGAAGAGCGTGAAGAACGTATTTGAGGAAACTCTGAAAAAGTACTCGTTGGAAAGCGTAGTCAGGGTGGTAGAAACGGGATGTATGGGTGCTTGTGACCTCGGACCCATTTTGGTGATCTATCCTGAAGGAGTATTCTATCAGAAGATCACGGCAGAGAATGCAGCTCTTATTGTAGAAGAACATATTCTGAAAGGACGAGTTGTAGAAGATCTCTTATATAAAGGAGACTCGGGAAATCTTACCGAAAAACCTCAGGAAGAGCTTCCCTTTTTCACTGAGCAAGTGAGAATCGCAACAAGGAACTTAGGGGTAATTGATCCTCTTTCAATAGATGAATATATTGCCAGAGACGGCTATTTCGCGCTGCATAAGGTCCTTTTTGAACTCAGTGGGGAAGATGTTGTTGAAATACTGAAAAAGAGTGAGCTCAAGGGACGCGGAGGAGCAGGCTTCCCGACTTGGATGAAGTGGGATCTGACAAAGAAAGCACAAGACGACACGAAGTACGTAATCTGCAACGCTGATGAGGGCGACCCTGGAGCCTTTATGGATAGGGCTGTTCTTGAAGGGGACCCTCACACAATTGTGGAAGCTATGACAATAGCTGCAAGAGTAATTGGAGCCCAGAAAGGGTTCGTATACGTTAGAGCCGAGTACCCTCTTGCAATAGAACGGTTGACTCACGCGATGAAAATGGCCAGAGAGTATGGATTCCTTGGTGAAAACATTCTCGGAACTGATTTCTCTTTTGATCTTGAGATAAGAATTGGAGCAGGTGCGTTTGTCTGTGGTGAAGAGACTGCTCTCATAAACTCAATTGAAGGCAAGAGAGGAATACCCAGAGTCAAACCTCCCTTTCCTGCAAGTAAGGGGCTATGGGGAAAGCCAACTCTCCTGAGCAATGTGGAGACCTACGCTAACATTCCTCCGATTATCACAAATGGCGGCGAATGGTTCAGTCAGTACGGAGTGGATGGTTCCAGGGGAACAAAAGTCTTTGCTCTGGCTGGAAACGTAAAGAACACAGGTCTCGTTGAAGTTCCTATGGGCATCACACTTAGAAAACTGATCTTTGATATTGGCGGAGGCGTCCCTGGAGGGAAGAAATTGAAAGCCATTCAGACCGGAGGTCCTAGTGGAGGATGCATACCGCTGGAATTAATTGACACGCCGATAACGTACGATAACATGAAGAAACTGGGCACAATAATTGGTTCGGGTGGAATGATCGTTATGGATGAAGACAGCTGCATGGTTGATGTTGCGAAGTACTTCTTAGAATTCACCGTGGAGGAATCCTGCGGTCAGTGCACACCTTGTCGTGATGGAACACGCAGAATGCTCGAGGTTCTCGAAAGAATAACTGAAGGTGAAGGTACTATGGGAGACCTTCAACTTCTGAAAGATCTTGGCGAGAATATCATGTCGACTTCACTTTGCGGACTTGGGCAGACTGCACCACAGCCAGTGATATCAACAATGCGATATTTCTGGGATGAGTATGAAGCTCACGTGAAAGAGGGAAGATGTCCGGCAAAGAAGTGCAAATCTTTGATGCGTGTGGTAATTGATAAGGACAAATGCGTTGGTTGTACTGCGTGCGCCAGAGTCTGTCCCGTTGAAGCTATAAGCGGTTCGGTAAGAAAACCTCACGAAATAGATTCAGAAATCTGCACCAGATGTGGAAGTTGTCTGGCCGTCTGCAAATTTGGGGCGATTAGCAAAGTTTCACCATAAATGGCTTTCCGGAACCCCCTTAGTGGGGGTTCTTTTGCTACTTACAAGAGGGTTGAAGGGAGGAATTTTTATGTCTGCAGAAAATGTCCGTGAAATCGTAACTAATATCTATGATAACATTAGCAGCCAGAGCCTTGAAAAAGGCGATGTGCTTATAAATGCTCTTCACGCAATTCAAGATCACTTTGGCAACTTCATACCAGTCGAAGCAGCTGAAGTGATGAAGGATCTGACGGGATTGCCTCTCTCAAGAATTTATGAAGTTCTTACTTTCTATACGATGTTCTCGACTCACAAGAGGGGAAAATATGTAATTCGAGTCTGCAAGAGTCTTCCATGCCATGTAACTGGAGGAAAGGCAGTAGTAGACTCCTTAAAGAACGTTCTGGAAATTGATTTTGGTGAGACTACCACAGATGGCTTGTTTACTCTTGAGGAGACTAGTTGTCTTGGACTCTGTGGAGTATCCCCGGTAATGATGATTAATGATGAGGCTTACGGAAACCTTAATCCGGAGAGAGTCTCTGAAATTATTGACGGCATCGTCTCAAGAGAGAGGAGTGAGTAATTGTGAGTAAACCAATAACCGTCCTCGTATCAATAGATTCGAACAGCTTGCTTCTCGGTGCCAGACACTTCAAGAATTATCTGAGCATCCTAACGGAAAGATATAATTTGAACTCCATGGTTGAAATCCTGGAGACTGGATCTTTTGGAGATTATGGGCGAGGAGTTCTTTTTCTGATCCTCCCAGACAATGTAATGTATTCAGTTAAGACTGAAGCTGACATTGAAAAGATGGTCATGGAGCACCTTCTCAAGGGAAGAAGAGTTGAGGATCTCATTGTCACAAACTTCGAATCGGCAGGACATGTTGAGGCGTCAGAAGCTACAAAAGAAGAGAGAATCGTGTTAAGAAATGCCGGTTCAATCGATCCGAGAAATCTTGAGGAGTACATAGCCCATGACGGATATCAAGGCCTCGCAAAGGCTTTGAGATTGAATCCAGAAGAAGTTATTGAAGAGCTAAAAAAGAGCAATTTGAGAGGAAGAGGTGGGGCCGGTTTTCCAACTGGACTGAAATGGGAATTCACCCACAAAGTCGAGTCAGATGAAAAATATGTCATCTGTAACGCTGACGAGGGTGAACCGGGAACCTTCAAGGATAGATTGATAATGGAAGGCGATCCTCATTCAGTGATAGAGGGGATGATAATTGCCGGCTACGCAGTCGGGGCCGACAAAGGATACATATATATTAGAGGAGAGTACTTTGAATCTGTCGCAAGCCTTAGAGGTGCAATCAGCAAGGCTTATGAGTATGGCCTTCTGGGGCAGTCGATTCTTGGTACGGATTTTTCATTCGATCTCTCTGTTAGACTGGGCGCGGGAGCTTATGTCTGTGGGGAAGAGACAGCCTTGATTGAATCAATTGAAGGTAAATCGGGAAGACCAAGACTGAAGCCGCCTTATCCCCCGGTTAGCGGTCTATACGGCAAGCCAACCGTAGTCAATAATGTGGAGACTTTTGCCTGTATTCCATCAGTAATTGATAAGGGTGCAAGCTGGTTCAAGTCTATTGGGACAGCGTCATCACCGGGAACAAAGGTCTTCTCCTTATGCGGTGATCTTGTAAAGAGGGGAATAGTCGAAGTACCCATGGGTACTTCTGTTAGGGATCTTGTGCAGAAATTCGGTGGAGGAACCCCCAATGGCAGAACTCTAAAAATGGTACAGACCGGTGGGGCAGCAGGAAGCTTTATCAAGCCCGAAGAAATGAATGCTGAGCTGAATTTCGACTCCTTCAAGAAGTATGGTGCCTCTCTGGGCTCTGGGGTTATTCTCGCTATTGACGACACGCACTGTGCTGTCGATATTGCCAAAAACCTAATGGAGTTCTTCGCCCATGAATCCTGCGGGAAGTGCGCTCCGTGCAGAGAGGGGACTCATGTGATTGTACATATCCTTGACGAGTTTTCAAAGGGAAGAGGAACATCCGAAATGTTAAACCAATTGTACGATATATCGGAAACCATGGAAGAATCATCCTTCTGTGGTCTTGGCCAGTCAGTCCCCGTACCCCTCAGATCAATTCTCGATAGATTCAAGGATGAGTTCCTTGCGCACGTGAATTCTCCACAATGTCCAGTCGGTGTCTGCAAATTCGAAAAACCAACAACAAAAAAAAGATAGATAGACTGCAATGAACAGCCGGGGCAACCCGGCTTTTTCTCTGCTATAATTGCCGAGAGGTGAATTATGGACAAGGGTAAGAAGATAGATTTGGTTGTTCTTATGATCCTGCTTGCCTCCATTATTGCTATCGTAATGATACTAACTTCCCTAAGAACGAAGAACAGACTTGAAAGAGTCGCGGCTCTTTCCGTTCTTTATAATGCCGGGCTTGGAGCTGATTACAAAACTCTTCTTGCAAGTCCTTCATACTTTTATGATGATCGCGTTCTGGATGCCTACAATTACTTTGCTGATATGAACGACTCGTCGGAAATCGAATTAAGCAACTCAATAAAGATGCACAATGTTCCTGAGAGTTCCCTTTTCGATTACAACAAAGCAATATCAGACCTCTCATTGGGAAGATCAAGAAAGGAATACCCCGCTCTGAAAGCAAAGATATATTCACTGATAGAATCCAGTAATCTGCTTTCGGACAGACCTGGCACATTCAGAACTCGGCTCTCAGAAGAGATTTACAACGCATTAATTGAATTTAGGGAAGTGAAGGTAGATATCATCGTTGGTGGTGAGATTCGTTCTCTCGATTTGTCACGGCTGGATCTCGCGATTGTGCTGTCCATCATGGCGGTTGAATCTTCACTTAATCCATTCGCTCTGATGGAGGAAAGAAGCATCGATGAGTCTTTTGCGACCTTCGTCTATTCCAGGGGACTCATGCAGATCTATGAGATAACTCTCTGGACCCTGAACTCCTGGCTCAGACAATCTCAGATTAACGTTAAGCCTGAAGAGCTCTGGTCGGTGAGAGACAACATCTTTTTGGGAATGGTATATCTTGCCTATGCCAATGAACTGCTCGAGGAGAAGAGATGAGAGACTGGCAGAAAGATGCGATTGTCTACCAGATATTTCCAGACAGATTCAATATCGGAAAAGGGAAGACTGTCTTTCAGAAGAGGCAGGATGGTCATTACTCTCTTCCAAGGCAAAAGGTTAAAAGATGGGATGAGAAACCTTTCCCATCGACTGATGGCAGCCACCAGTACGATTATTGGGGTGGCGATTTGATTGGAGTAATTGAAAAACTTGATTACATAAAAGAGCTTGGAGCAAACACAATCTATCTTAACCCGATCTTCTGGGCGCACACAAATCATAAGTATGATACCATCGACTATTTCACGATCGACAGTGACTTAGGAACTGAAGAAGAATTCAAATTTCTGCTGGATGAAGCACATAGGAAGGGCATTAGGGTAATTCTCGACGGAGTGTTTAACCATGTCGGGACTTCCGGAAGATGGTTCAACGGCCTTAGAATATTCGAACAGCCCGGTGCAGAACAGGGAAATGACAAGTACAAGAGCTATTTCTTCAATGGAGAGAAAGGTTTTAGAGGCTGGATGGACTCTGACAACCTGATCGAATTAAACCTTGAAGATCGGGAACTAGCTCAAATCATATATGACGGAGAGGATTCAGTAGTAAGTTATTGGTTGAAGCTGGGAATAGATGGCTGGAGACTTGATGTTGCATATGACTTGGGCCCCAGGATTCTTAAAGCCTTGGTTCATTCAGCCAAAAGCGCAAGACCAGATTCAAGCGTAATTGGAGAGATCTGGAATTATCCAGGAGACTGGCCTGAAAGATCAGGACTTGACGGATTGATGAACTATTACTTTCGATTAGTAATTTGGGAAGCATTTAATGGCTATATTTCGGGAAGAGATGCCCTTCAAATTATCAACGACGCCATAGTAGATGCAGGAATCGAGTTCCTGTCCAGGTCATGGATCGTTCTCTCATCACATGATGTGCCCAGACTAAGAAATGAACTTGGATCGTTCGAGAGAATAAGCGCCGCTCTTACTCTCCAGTACTGTCTCCCAGGAATACCTTTGATATACTATGGAGAGGAGATTGGAATGGAGGGCGGGAACGATCCTGAAAACAGAGCTCCAATGAAATGGGGAAATATCCACATCGAAAGGAAAACTTTGGAGCTATACAGGAAACTCATTTCGATTCGCCAGAGAAAACTGTCATTGCGATCCGGTGATTTCAAACCTCTGATCTCTTCTGATGGATCCCTCGTCTCTTTCAAAAGAATTACCGGGACAATCGACGATTTAGTTGTCTGTGTTGTTAACCCCACTGGAAACATAGTCAGATCAAGAATCTTTCTGCAGGAAGGGTTTCTGATGAATGGTACAGAGATGAAGGATATGGTTACAGGGAAGATCTTAAAAGCATCCTTCGGAACAATATCTACTGAGCTTCAGCCGTACGAAGGACTGATACTGGAGCCAGTGATTTCCAGGTCAAAGACACACTACACCCCCTACAAGAGAATATGAAGAGAATTGAGAGGAGATCTTTCGGGCTCGTAATCCTGGCAGCAACGGCAATGATTTGGGGAGGATCATACATCTTCACAAAAGTGGCCGTGGAATCACTCCCGCCGATGCTGTTGACCTCTATCAGATTCGGCTTGGCTGTCGTAATTCTTTTTCCTTTCTCAGCAAGAAAGAGGGGGTCTTTCGCTACAGTTAGCCACGGAAATGCTGCACTGGCAGGTCTATTCGGCATAACATTTTATTTCCTCTTCGAAAATTACGGCTTAACAATGACAAACGCTTCCGATGCCTCTCTTATCGTATCTACAGCTCCAATACTGACAATAATTCTCTACGATTTTGTAAGGAGAAGATTCGATCTTTTCGAGTACTTAGGCGGTTTTATTGCTTTTTCCGGGCTCTTCGTGATTATCTACTCTGGAAGTTTTTCCGAAGGCTCGAGTGTTTTCGGGAACCTTCTATCGTTCGGCGCCGCAGTCTCGTGGGCGGCCTATACTTTTTTCTATGAGAGAATTCATAACAGTTCCATATGGACGACTTTAGAAGTAATGCTTTGGGGACTGCTATTCTCAGTGCCTTTTGCAATAACGGAAGTTTTTATCTTCAAGAGGTCCGTAGAGTTTTCTCGCAGTGCGATTTTTGGAGTGTTGTTTCTCGGTATTCTGGCTTCGGCTCTCGGCTACATCCTTTGGAATAAGGGAATCACTCTCTGGGGTGGAAAGGCTGCAACTCTCTGGGTTTACACAATCCCAATTTTTACAATTGCGGCCGATATTGCTTTTCTTAAGAATTCCCCTTCCATGCTTTTCTTCATCGGATCTATCTTTGTTGGGCTGGGCATGGTTGTGGTTATCTTAAGAGAGTACCGACAGTCAGTACCTCAAGGAAATTGAGTTAGCCGATAACCGTTTCCACCGATTGAAGTTCGACGGGAATCACTCTAGATAGACCGTCAGTCATCGTAACACCATGAAGAACATTGGCAACTTCCATAACAAGCTTATTGTGAGTAACCACGAGAAACTGAGTGTCGGTCGCATGTTTCTTCAGCAATACTCTGAATCTCTCCGCATTGAAATCGTCAAGAGGGGCATCAACTTCATCCAGGACATAAAACGGACTTGGCTTAATGCTTAGCAAAGAGAATACGAGTGCAATTCCTACGAGCGCTTTCTCTCCACCGGAAAGGAGTTGCAGTTTCTGAACCTTTCTGCCGGGTCTCCTGACAGTGATCTCCAAACCTGTCTCAAGGAGATCCTCACCCGGAATTATCTTGATCTCTCCCTCGCCACCATCGAAAATTTCCTCGATATATTGACCGAAATTACTGTTCACACTGTTGAAAGTCTCCATGAAGATACTCTTTGCCTTTGCATCGGTTTTCTCGATCAGTTCAATAAGCTTGACCTTTGCATCTTCGAGATCTTGTTTCTGTTCATCAAGCTCTTGATACTCCCTATCGACTACGCCGTACTCATCTATGGCATCCAGATCAACACTGCCAAGGAATTTGAGTTTGTTTTCATAGTCGTCAAGCTCAATCTTGGTTTCATGCAGTTTCTCTTCAGAAAGTATCTGAAGATCTCCAGTATCTTCCTCCAGTTCCTCTTTCACTCTCGAAAGCTTCATTTCACTCTCTTGAATATGCATCTCAAGCTGATGAGCCTTATCTCGAAGCTTCTCTCTATCCGCTTTCATCTTGTTTATCTCTTCCTCCGCTTCCTGAAGTGACGATAGTCTCTGCTCTTTTCCCTCTCTCTGATTTCTTATGCTCGAGAAGAGATTTTCCGTTTCTTTCTTCACTGAAGTCAACTCGCGTTCCTGGTCGCCCACTTGCCTTCTAAGACGCTCGGTTTCAGACTCAACCTCAACTACCTCTCTTGAAAGCAGATCTATGTTCTCCTTATCAACTTTCTTCTTCTGAATCAAAGAAGAATGTTCTTTTGTGTACTGCTCGTGCTTCTCATACAGTGTCGAAAGCCTTAATCTCGTATCTACTATTCTCTCTTGAAGCTGTTCCAGAGCTTTCTTTTGCTTCTTGAGTTCTTCTGATTCTGCTTCAACCGTTCGCTCGAGATTCAGACGCTCTTCCTTGAGAGAGGACTGCTCTCCAACGAGTATCTCCTTTTTTCTCGAATTCTCTTCCATCCTTCTTGTGTACTCGTTTTCAAGCTTTGTCAGCTCAGATATCTCTTCCTCAACCTCCTGAGCGGATTTCAGAAGCTCGCTTATCATTCTGTTGATTGCAGCTCCTTTGGAAGCCAACTCATTCAGCTCCTCCTGTAGAGCTTTGAGATATCCCCTTACCTCCCTTATTTCGTCCTTGAATCTTTCGATCTGTCTATGGCCCAACTGAATCTGCTTTTCAAGTTCGGCCTCCCTTTCCATGAGCTCTTGAATCCTTCTCTTTCTTGAAAGCAGATCGGTTCGTGCCTCTTCACCAATGAATCCGCCAGTAATAGATCCACCGGCACTCAGCAACTGGCCATCAACGGAAACCATTCTCCCCGAAAAACCGACTGCCTTCCTAATATCGATCGCATCATCTAGAGTTGCTACAACTACAGAATTTCCAAAAAGGTAAATAGGGAGCTTTTCAAAACCGCTTGGAATGTCTACAAGTCTTGCTGCATAGTTTATGAAACCCGGATGCGACTCTGCTTTGGAAAAGGTTCTGAAATTACCTTCTATCATGTCCATCGGAAGCAATGTTACTCGGCCTATCCTATATGATTTTAAAAACTCTATGATTCTCTTTGCGGTGATTGAGTCGTCGACGACAATATCCTGCATTCTGTATCCTAGAAGAATTGTTATTGCAGTCTCATATGACTCAGGCACGCCAACGAGATTTGCGACGACATCTCGCAGTCCAGAAAAGCTGTCCTTTCTTGAGAAAATCTCTCTGACGGCCTTTGAAAAACCCTGATACTCCTCTTGTTGCCTTTCTAACAGGCCTCTTTCCATTTGAGAGCGCCTCAACTCGCTCTCATCTTTAGAGAGATTCTCTCTTGCCCTCTCTAATTCGATTTCGAGCTCGGAGAGCCTTCCCTTCGATCCACTCACGTCGGCTTCAACTTTTCGTTGTTTCTCCGAGCTCTCTTTGCCTTGTTTTGCAAGAGACTCAGTTTCCTCCTTAAGGGTCTCAAATCGCTCTCTTTTTGACCCAAGCTGATTCTCGATAAGTCTGAGCCTTTTGTTGGTGTCCTCACCACTGTTTTCAAGTCTCTCAAGCTCGTTTTCAATTTTGGAAAGCCTCTTGGAAATCGAATCGAAGGTCTCCTGATGTTTCAACCATTCGCGCTCTCTGGCGCTGTAGTTCTTTACGAGAGAGTCTCGCTCTTCCTCAGACGAAGACAGACCGGTCTCTTCATCCGAGATCTGCTTTTCTAGAGTTTCGATAATCAGCTTGATTTCGTCTTTTCTCTTGTCGAGATCCTCGATTTCCGATCTGAAGTTATCTATCCTTGTTGATACTTCGATCAATCTGTTCTCTCGCTCGCTCAGTCTTCTGGTATACATCTCCTTGAGCTCAAGCAGATCGTTTTGACGCTTTTTGTACTCCTCAAGTAGCTTGGTGAACCCCTCAATTTCCTTATCAACTTCGGAAAACTCGGCTCTCAAAGAAGACCACCTTGATTCACCTTCAATCAATCTCTTCTGCAAGTCCTTCAGTTCGTCGCGCACTTTGTTGAAACCTGCATGCAGCTCTTCAAGCTTCTCCTTCTCAAGCCTGGCAATATTTCCATAAAAGAGATTTTTGAGCTCCTTCTGCTTCGCAGAATATTCAACAAACTTTTCTGCCCTCTTTGCCTTAAGGTAGAGTGATTTGCGTTGCTTGCCAAGTTCAAAGATTATGTCTTCCAGTCTATTCAGATTTTCTTCCGTCGCGGCGAGTTTTCCAAGAGCCTCTTTCTTCCTCTCCTTATACACTGCGGTACCGGCTGCTTCTTCTATTAGAGCTCTCAATTCAAAAGGAGAAGCGGTTACGACTTTGTCGACTTGACCCTGGCCCACAATCGAGTAGATATCCATTCCAACTCCGGTGCCCTGAAACAACTCCCTTATATCTTTGAGTCTCGACTGTCTGTCGTTAACTTTGTACATCGATTGCCCATCTCTCGAAATCTCCCGAGCTATGGAGAAGGTTCCTTGTTCCGATTCAAACACAAGCTTTACTTCGGCAGAATTTGAAGGTGGAAACCTTTCCGAACCGTTGAAAATCACGTCCTCTCTGTTATCGGCTCTGATGTTCTTCATCGACTGCTCGCCAAATATCCACCTTATGGCATCTACAACGTTCGACTTTCCGCTGCCATTCGGTCCGACAACAGCAGTAATTCCAGATGAGACTTCGAATCTGGTTGGCATTGCGAAGCTCTTGAAGCCTTTTATGTAAACTGAATTAAGTCTTAGCATAGGCCTCCCTCAGAATTTCTTCCCCGATCAGTTTCATATATAAAGGTATATCGATATCTTCTCCATCGTCGCAGAAACCTATCGGAATCCCTTCTCCAGAAGCACTTTCAAGAACAGCTTTTTTGTGACCTGTGAACCATCTTCTGTATTTCCTATCTAACTTAAGCGCATAACGATCTCTGCCTTTACAGCATCTCCTAATGACTTCAAGCATCAACCTGTCTCTGACTAACTCGCCGAATGCCGGGTGAAATGGACCTGCAACCACGTTTTCAATCTGCTTTCCGTAAATACAGATTCCCACCCTGCTAACCTTCACATCTGCCAGCAAAAGCAGTAAATACATCTTCCAAACGATCTCTATAGATTCCTCGAGTCCTTGAGGCGCGAATCTTCTATGTAAATACTCGCCCTCAAGAAGCGATCCTTTCAAAACAACAAGCGGATGAATTCTTACGGACGAAGCACCCACACGAATCGCTTCCAAAGTCGAATAAATATCCTTTTCCTCAGTATCTCCCGGCAATCCCGTCATCAAGTGAATACCGAAAGCTATCCCATTACTCCTTAGCCGGTCGGCTGCCTCATACACTTCTCTGGATCCGTGATTTCTGCGACAGCTCTTCAGCAGATCATCGTCAAATGACTGAACACCAAGTTCCACGAAACTGATGGAAGTTGAATTCAGCAGACCGATCATCTCTTCTGATATTTGTTCCGGTGAAGTGGAGAACCTTATCCCCTTAATAAGACCTTTTTGAACAAGCTCTTCTGCAACATCAAGATACACTTGCTGTTGACCGGTTCCAGTGAACGTACCGCCATAAAAGGCCAGTTCTGTCTCATCTGGATTCCTGAAATATCCCCGGTATCTCTTTACGGTCGACAAAACCTCTTCCATATCGGGAAGCTTCCTGACTCCGGTCGCGGAGTATTCATTGCAGAATGTGCATCGCGTTCTGCAACCCTCATGTGGAACGAAAATTGGAATGATATTCATGCTAATATTATAAACCGATCGAGCGCTATTTAACAAAGATACTTCAACAAATCTTAAACAGCGTGCTTTTCGTGTTACTTTTCAGGTGGTACAATCAAACAATCAGGAGGAATGATTATGGTTCATAATGAGTCTTTATATGGGAATAGAGGAGTCGATAATAATTCCTGGCCGGGATCGGTCAGTTAATCTTTGCTTTTGTAGCTTTTAGAAGATTAAAAGGCCGATGGATAACCATCGGCCTTCTTTTTTTTATAAGGGGTGAGAGAATGGAAAGCACAGGGAGACTAAGCACAAGGATACTGGAACACCTGAGAGACCCGCTAGTAAAATCGGCAGTTAGAGTTAAGTCCGCACTGCTGGGAGAAGCAAACAACTTCCTTCGGGGAAAAGGCTTTGTGGAACTTCTTCCCACCGTTGTATCTCCAATAACCGATCCACTGAACCATGAAGTTCATAACGCGAAGTTTCGTTATTACGATCAGGAGTATCGTCTAACGCAGTCCATGATTTTCCACAAGCAGTTGGCATGCAAGTCATTTGACAGGATCTTCATAGTATCTCCTAACGTGAGACTAGAGACTTCTGAGAAGGCGCTGTCGGGAAAACATCTTTTCGAATTCAGTCAGATCGATCTGGAAATCAAGAACGCGTCCAGAGATGACGTGATGTTACTTGTTGAAGATCTGCTGGCCAGCGTAATTACAACAATTAAAGAGAGCTGTATAAGGGAACTGGAATATCTGTCTTCAGACCCTTTAGTACCCTCCCGACCATTCGCAAAAGTGAAGTTCATGGATGCTTACGAACAGTATGGAAAAGACTTCGAAACCGTTCTGTCCTCCAGCTTCACTGAACCCTTCTGGTTGATAGACTTCCCAATATGGGAGAGGGAGTTCTACGACCTCCTGTCTGATGATGGAAAGACACTCAAAGACATGGACTTGATTCTTCCAAAAGGATTCGGAGAGACCTTGTCTGGTGGAGAGAGAGAGTGGGAATACCCAAGGATTATTAACAGAATGGAATTCAAAGGTACTGACCCCGAAGAACTTGCCTGGTACATGGAGATAGCAGAAATGAGAGAACTCATTCCAACAGCGGGTTGTGGAATTGGAGTCGAAAGACTTGCCAGATATGTATGCTCTCTTGACAACGTCCTGAAAACCAGGCTATTCCCGAAAGTTCCAGGGCAGAGCTGGATATAACGAAAACTCCCCCTTACGGGGGAGTTCTGGCTCCAGCGGAGGGACTCGAACCCCCAACCGTCCGGTTAACAGCCGGATGCTCTGCCATTGAGCCACGCTGGAACACATTGATTATTGTAACTCGAATCTAAAGTTATTTCAAGTAGCCAAAGCTACTGATTGGAGGTTTCGATTCTTCCAACTGGTCGAGTAGCGACAAGTGAAGTTCCCTCACCGTCGATGTCATCTATCAAAACGTTCCCTATCTTCACCGGCGCCTCAACGGCTATTCTGCTGATTAAACTCATCTTTTCGAGTATTAGGGCTCTGTCAATTGGGCCTGTGGTCTTCGCTGAAGCAAGAGGGAGTTCCCCGTTCAAAACTCTCACGTTGGTTGTAAGTATTCGTTTCGGCATTACGAGTTCATTGAGTGCGTATTCCTGACCTCTTGGGCATTTGTTACCAGTTACTTCGTATTTCTCATCCTTCTTTCTTACAGATATCTTGCAACCTACGGGGCAGATCACACAGGTAATATGTCGTTTCATGTTAACACCTCTACAGTCAGTTGTCCTGCATCCAGGAGAGGAGCCAGCTTATCCTTGTTTATGACCACTTGGATCATCTCACTTGGAACTCCGTAAGAAAAACCCTTTTCGTAGTTCAACTCCTTTAGTACTACTCTTCCCTCATCCATGGGCTTCCTCAGTCTTATGTACAATCTCAAGTGTTCTTCCATATCGACAATGCTTGGAACCAGTACTCCCACGTTTTCTCCTCTTATGACCGGAACTCGGTCACCTGACGTGTTCTCACCAAGTGAGAAAAGAGCAGCATGTCGGCCAGCTATCCAACCCTCAGCTGCCACATAATCAACCAGGTCAAACACAGCCACATTGTTTCCTGCAGCGAAGACACCTTCTATGCTACTTTCACCGGTATTGGAAACGATGAAACCTCGATTAACAGGATCTATCATCAAATCATTATCGAAATCCTCAACCTGTGGCAACAATCCTGCCGATAGAATCAGCGTGTCTGTCTTCAATTTCTTCGAGGTGCCAGGAACAGGCGTGAATTTCTCATCGACTCTTGAGATCTCAACTTCCTCAAGCCTTCCGTTGCCATAAATGCCAGTAACCGTTGTCGACAGAAGAAGCGGGATACCATAGTCCTCTAGACACTGAACAATGTTTCGCGTAAGCCCACCTGGATACGGCATTCGCTCAACTACTGCCACAACCTCGACACCCTCAAGGGTTAGTCTTCTGGCCATTATCAACCCAATATCTCCCGAACCAAGTACAACTGCACGTCTTGACGGCAGATAGTTCTCCAGATTGACAAATCTCTGTGCCAGTCCAGCTGGCAGAACCCCAGAAGGTCTATCTCCTTGTATCAGCAATGACCCAAATGGTCTCTCTCTTGCACCGGTCGAAATCACGAGAGCCCTTGACTCTATTTTGAAGGCACCTTGTGGTGACAACACCAAAGCTTCCTTCCTCCGGACATCAATTTCCCGAACATATGATTCACCTATCACATCTACCCTTTCCTGACTCATCTCACTCTGTAGTCGAGCTGCAAACTCCGGACCAGTAAGTTCTTCATGATAAAACTGAAGTCCAAAACCATTGTGAATGCACTGATTCAAGACGCCGCCAACTACTGCCTCTCTTTCGAGCAGGGTTACTTTGACACCCTGTTTCGCTGCGCTGAAGGCACCGGCCATTCCTGCGGCTCCCCCGCCAATTACAAGTACGTCTGTGATGAGTCTCTTCATTGTCTCACCTTCTCGCTTACTATCCAGCTTCTTTCATTGTTCTGTCTAATCTCCGACAGGTCTTTTTTCAGCTCTCTGGCCAGAATTCTGGCAATACTTGAACTGCAAAATCCGCCCTGACATCTTCCAAAACCAGCTCTTGTTCTAAACTTAACTCCATCCACAGTCCTCGCTCCATCTCTTATTGCCTGAATCACCTCTGTCTCAGATACCTCGTTGCACTGGCATACTATCCTTCCATAGGCGGGATCCTTGTCAATGAGTTGTGATACTCGCTCAAACGAAAGC
>DSBT01000177.1 GCA_011045915.1 Mesotoga infera | reverse complement strand
GCAGCTTGACGTTATTCGATAGACCTTCGCTCAGAATCGACTCATGTGCAATTTTGAAGGCTTCATTGTTGTTATATAGCGCAATATTATGTGATCCAAATTTCATGAGCAACAACTCCAAAAAGGCAGTTGAACTTAATTTTAATAAACACTTTCTTCAAATTATAGCACTGCAAAACCTGTTTAAACGCAGACTTGTTTGGGGAAATTGTGAAGAGGCCTTCTGCGAAAGGTATTTGTCGGTTCTATGTAGAAGATCAAACGTATTGAAGATTTGAAGATGATATCTTACATGTTCTTGGGAAAAGTAATGGTTACAGTTGTTCCCATCATATATCTTGACCTGACGTCTATTGTCCCGTTTATAAGATTTAGAGCGTGCTTGACGAGAGATAGCCCCAATCCAAGTCCAGACGACCCCGATGTCCTGGCGTTGCTAGCTCGATAGAATCTTTCGAATATTCTGGGAAGTTCGTCACTCTTAATGCCTATTCCATCATCCTTCACAGAGATGTAGATATTGGATTCGTCTTCACGAGAAACCACTTCAATTTTATCCCCGACACTTGAATACTTGACAGCATTCGAGATGAGGTTGGATATTACTCTGAAGAGGAGCATCGAGTCCACAGCGGCATAAGTATCCGGAGACACAGTTGTGATGATCTCGAGTCTCTTTCGATTCCATTTGGCTTGAAGATCGCCTATGGCTTCATCTACAAGTTCTCTTAGATTCACTGTTTCAACTTTCACTCTGTAGTTCTGCAGTTCGAGGTTAGATAGTATACCAAGCTCTTCGACGAGTCTTGAAAGTCTTCCCGTTGATCTGGATATTCTATCGATTGTCTCAGAGACATCGTTGGGAAGTTCACTGTTCCTATCCATCAGTAGTTGCACGTAGCCGTTTATGACGGCCAGAGGTGTTGAGAATTCATGAACGATTGAATTTACGAAATCCATCTTGGCACTCTCGAACAGCTTCTCGCTTGTGATATTTCTGGCAATAATGTATGGTGGAGAGACCTTTATTCTCAAAAAGTGAGTTATCTCATCTCTTACGAACAAAGTATCGGTAGTATAATGAAGTCCTGAGATCAGACTGTCGACGATCTTCGAAATACCTTGAACATGCAGAGCGTCCGGGAGAGCCAGTCCTTCAATTTCGCCCAGCATCTTTTGCGCAAACGAGTTCGCGTATGATACCACAAGGCCCTCATCGACTATCATAATCCCCTCGTCGAGCTCATCAAGAAGCAGTTGGTTCACTTCTGTTCTCCAAGAACAAACTTGTAGCCAACGCCTCTCACTGTTTTTATAAACCCTTCTCCAACCTTCTCTCTCAGTTTGCTTATGTGAACATCCACGGTTCTGAAGTCTCCAAAGAAGTCAATCCCCCATACTTTGTCGAGCAACTCTTCTCTTGTGAAGACTCTCCCGGGGTTCTCTGCAAGCAACTTCAGCAATTCGAATTCTCGCCTCGTTAGCTCTTCTGACTTTCCATTTCTGGTTACTGTATACGATTTTAGATTCACTATCGCATCGCCTATCGTCAACATTTCGTCAAGAGTGCCAGAAATCTCGCTTCTTCTCATTACGGCTTTAATTCTTGCTACCAAAGCTCTTGGGTTAAAAGGTTTGGTGACATAATCATCTGCGCCGAGCTCAAGTCCGAGAATCATGTCGAGGTCGGACTTTCTTGCGGTCAAGAATATTATCGAAATTCTGGAATACTTCATTCGGATCTTCTTGACCAGGTCAAGACCATTTGCGTCCGGCAGCATGATGTCGAGAAGTATGACGTCTGGTTTTCCCGCGCGCAGTGCAGCCCAAAGCTCTTCTGCATTTGCGGCGGCTGAAGTCTCAATGCTTTCACTCTCACAAGCAGTTCTGACAATATTCAGAATATCGAGATCGTCATCAACAATCAATACCTTCAACGTCGCATTTCCTCCTTAAGACTCTCACCCTTTTCTATGTAGTAGATCTCTTCAGCGATATTCGTTGCATGGTCGCCGGCTCTTTCCAGAAATCTTGATACTAGCAACAGGTCAAGAAGCTGATCAATTGCGCCGGAGTCAGACATGCTTATTAGCTTGTCTCTCACTTCCCTCTTGATATAGAGATAGTATTCGTCAACCTTACTGTCTTCAGTCCAAACTCCCTTGGCGGCTTCCGTATCCTTGTCATAATAAGCGTCAATTACCTCTTCCAGCATCTTTTCTACCACGGCGGTCATCTTCTTTATGTGAATGAGGGGCTTGACCAGAGTCTGGTTCTCGTACCTAACTGCAACTTCAGCAATATTTACAGCAAGATCGCCTATTCTTTCTAAATCAGTAGCCAATTTCATCATCGTCAGAACATACCTGAGGTCTTCTGCCAGAGGTTGAAATCGGCCAATGTAATTGCAGATTTCCGTATCCATTTTTCTCTGCAAGTCATCAATGACTTCATCGTTTTCGATAACAGTTCTTGCAAGGTCGCCATCAAGTCTATCCAGCGCATCGATGGCTTTCTGAATACTGGATCTTACGTTCTCCATCATGTCTGAAAGCATTGATTTGAGCCTGTTAAATCCCGCTTCAAGATGTCTTTGTCTCTCTGGTGTCATCAGAACCAACTCCCGTCAACTAAAGATTCCTCTCAGATAGTCGCTTGTCCTTTGATCGTTGGGGTTTGAGGTAATCTTTTCCGTCGTATCAAACTCAACCAACTCTCCAACATAAAAGAACATAACAAAATCCGAGATCCTCAGCGCCTGCTGCAAATTGTGGGTCACTATAACAATAGTATACTTCTCAGAGAGTTCTTCTATTAACGTTTCTATTCTCTGAGTAGCAATAGGGTCAAGAGCGCTCGTCGGCTCGTCCAACAAGAGGACGTCGGGTTCTACAGAAAGAGCCCTTGCTATGCAGAGTCTTTGCTGCTGACCTCCCGACAGATTTGTTGCGTTCTTCTTCAGTTCATCTTTGACTTCGTCCCATAGAGCAGCTTGCTTTAGCGACTTCTCGGTTATTTCGCGCAGAACTTGGCGGTTCTTAATGCCGTGAATTCTAGGGCCGTAAGTGACGTTTTCCTGTATTGTCTTCGGAAAGGGATTTGGCTTCTGGAATACCATTCCGATATGCTTCCTGAGTAATACAGGATCCATATCTAGAATTTCATCGTCCAGGAGCTTGACAGAACCGGTATGCCTGTATGAAGGAATTAAGTCATTCATTCGGTTTAGAACTCTCAGAAAGGTCGATTTTCCACAACCTGACGGACCTACTACTGCAGTAACCTTTCTCTGAGGTATTTCACAAGTAACTCCTTTAATTGCATGCTTCTCGCCATAGAAGACATTTAGGTTTTTTATTTTGAATATTGATTCAGTCATCTCATCCCTCCATCTTCCGAGATTCCCTTCTTCTTCTCATTGCAACCGACATGAACAGTGCAACAACGATGATCAAGAGAACTGACACACTTCCCTCCAACTTCGGAGTTACATTGTCAGGATATATCGCCGATAGCACGAAAATATGTGTAGGAAGAGCCATTGCCGGTTCAAGAGGACTAGAAGGATTTCTGGTTATATAGAATGCAGCTCCTGTGAAAAGCAACGGTGCTGTCTCACCAATTATTCTTCCAATTGCTATGATCACTCCGGTAAGTATTCTTGAAGAGGATGCCGGAATAACAATTTTGAAGGTTGTTTCAGATTTGTTGGCACCCAAGGCCATCGATGCTTCTCTATATGATTTCGGAACTGCCACAAGACTCTCATGAGTATTGGAGATTATATACGGAAGGGACATAATTCCGAGCGTCAGGCCTCCTGCAATGACTGAAGTTCCGAATCCAAATGTGATTGAGAAGAGTGACAAACCGAACATTCCAAAAACGACTGAAGGTATGCCTGCAAGAATATTGTTTGCTGTAAGTACTAGACGCTGCAAACGATTCTCTTTACTATATTCACTGAGGTATACTGCTGCGAGAATCCCGGTGGGTACCGAGAAAAGAAGGGCTATCGATAGGAAATAAGCGGTCCCCAGTATTGATGGCCAGATCCCCCCCTCAGTCATTGAGTTTTTTGGAAATGTAGTCAGAAACTCCAGGTTTATATCATCTAGGCCAGATAGTATAAGGAACCCCACGATTAGGAGAATTATGGTCACAAGAAGATAGGATATGATTCCGAGGACTATCTTCGCAATTCGATCCATTATCATTTTCTCATTCCTCTCTTCAAGCGCATTGCTGTAACTGTGAAGATAAGAGATATCGTCAGAAGGACTACTCCTATCATGAAAAGGGCGAAATAATGAGTACTTGCCAGCTCCACTTCTCCCATTTCGCCTGCTATTGCCGCTGTTAGCGGTCTTACCGGATCGAAGATTGATTGTGGAATCATGGTTGCGCCCCCCGCAATCATTAAGACCACCATAGTCTCTCCAATTATTCTATTTGTTCCAAGAATGACTGCGTTGAGAATTCCACTTCTGGCTTGGGGAATGAGCACCCTGAAGAGAGTTGAGGTCATGTTAGCGCCGAGTGCCAGCGAGGCCTCTTTCTGATCTACTGGGACGGCTTTCAAAGCATCTTCTATCAGAGTTACGAAATAAGGCATTGCAAGAACGGAAAGCATCAAAGAGGCGTTCAAGATGTTCAGTCCGGCCCATACTTTCATCGGGAATAGTTCCATCAACCATTTGGAGATGTACTTCAAACCGAAACTTCCCAGTACAACTGAAGGTATTCCTGCCGTAAGCTCAAAAACGTACTTCAGGAAATCGTGAGTCTTCCTGTTACTGAACTCTGCAAGGAAAATTGCGGATATGAAGCCCAATGGAATAGAAATAAGCAAGGTAAGCCCTGTGACCGCAAGTGTTCCTGATAGGAGAGCGAGGATGCCAAACTCGGCATCCTCATATGTTGGGTACCAGCGAGTACTTAGGAAGAAGTCTTTTAAAGATATCTTTCCAAAGACTTTGACCCCGTCAGATATTAGAAAGAAGAATATTCCGAACAGAATAACCATTGTCAGTAGGGCAGCGCCCGTTACCAACACTCTTGAGAAAAGGTCGATTCTCTTCCTACTCAACTCGCTTCACGTTCCTACTCTATGCCGTAAGCGTTTACATAGCCCACACTGAGAACCGCCGACTGTCCTTCCGGAGAGAGGGCAAATCTCAGAAATTCACCTATGATACCTGTAGGCAACCCATCGGTTGCGTCAACAAACATAAATAGCGGTCTTGAAATTGGGTATGTGCCGGCGTTTACGTTAGCCACCGTCGGTTCAATATTCTCTACTGTAAGGGCTTTGACGTCTTCAGTAATATATCCCATTCCTATATAACCAATGGCATAGCGATTTTGCATAACCTGTTCAACTTCGGCTCTCGTCGATGCAAGCTGCTGAACCTGCGGCGCTAACTTTTCGCCCTTCATTACGTGCTCAACGAAGTACTCAAATGTTCCCGATGCGTTGTCTCTGGATAGGGGTACTATTCGCACTTTCGGCAAAGAAGAATCGATTTGATTCCATGTGGTCACCTTTCCCGAGTAAATATCGTAAAGCTGTTGAACAGTAATGTTTTCAATCTCAAGAGACTTGTTGACAACAATTGCGATCCCATCGTAAGCTACAATAAAGGGGATGAAGTACTTACCGTCTTGATTCATCTGCTCGATCTCCGAGCTCTTGATCCATCTACTGGAATTTGCGATGTCCGTCTGCCCGTTGAATAGAGCTTTTATACCGGTTGAAGACCCCGCACCCTCAATCGATATTTCCACATCTGGATTGACTTCTTTGTAAGCCTCGGCCCATAACTGGGCGACAGGATACACAGTGTTGGAGCCCTTAATAACTAGTGTAGAACCGATTGCCGTTCCAACCAACATGATTAAGATAACTGCAACGCCAAAACTCTTCATAGCCACACCTCCTAAAGTTTTTTCCACATTTCGTTTATACACGGAAGGTGTTATTGGGGTTTTATTCTACTATTAGGAGTTTCGCTGACTGTTGAAGACCAATACGGGAGACAATTACAGAGGTATCAACCTAATGCTCTGGAAACAACCCTTGAGAATCAATCATCTTTAAACCTCATCAAAAGACAGTCAAAGATGATCGGCAGGCGGTATTACCTGAAACTGAAGAATATTAAATTCAGTGAATTCCCTTAAAGTAGAGTTAATGGCGGCTTGAAATGTAGAAACTATCCAGTATCAAACCAGTTGCTGTCTTTGCGTATACAGTCATTCCATCTAGAGTGTAGTTGAACAGCATATAGTGGTGTGCTTCTGCGGAGGCTATCAAACCGTCACCTGAACCGATGTCATACAGCGGAGCTCCGCCTCCGGCAGTAATGATGTAGGTAACGCCGTTTCTCTCGATTCTCTGATATCCGTGATCATGACCATTTAGAACCAGATCCACTTTGTAGCTTTCGAATACAGGAACCAGGTATTGTTTCAAGTAAGCATGATCGCCATGCGTTCCGTAACTGTAGGGAGGATGATGGAAGTAAACAATCACGAATGCGGGGTTCTTTTCTTCAGCTTCTTCGAGTTGTGTCAGAAGCCACGCATGTTGCTGAGAGTATTTGTCAAATGCTTCATTTGTGTTTAGACATACAAAGAAAATATCTCCATACCAGAAGCTGTAATACCTCTTATTTCCGGGGAAAGCAAAGAATCTGGTGTAATTTGCTGCTTCTGATTCATGATTTCCAATAGCACTGTAGAAAACAGAATCTGATAAAACTTCGGCAACTTCAAAGAAACTAATCCACTCTTCGATAAGATCGTCTCCGTTAACGATATCTCCCGTGTGAACAACGAGTGGAACATTTTCATCTGCAATTGCTTGAGCAATTTCTAGATGACCACTCTTGTTGCTCCTGCTGTCTCCGTAGGCTGCGAAGCTAAACGGCGTCTTATTGAGAGGAGCTGTTGTAAGGATACCGCCACTCCTGTAGATTACTCCGCCTTCTTTCTCACTTTTTACGGTATATGCGTAACTCATTCCAGGTTGAAGACCGGATACTCTGAATCTATGAAGGGTTACCTCTTGTTCTGAGAATATCGACTCATTGGAGCCATCGTAGACGATTAGGTAAGAGTTAGAAGGCACTTCGGTGAACCAGTTAACTGTTACTCCTTCTTGAGAAACATCGTTCAAGTATACCGAAAATGTCTGAGCGAAGATCAGTAAGAATAGGGAAAAGGTAACAATGTATTTTTTCAATGCAATCAACTCCTTTGATCAATTGTAGACCTCAAGCTTCCATCTGTTCATTATTAATTATAACGGAAAAACCATGTTGTATCTAACCGCTGACTTTTCTGCGAGTCCCTTTAAACACTAGATTACAGTGTGCAATTTGACCTTCCGAAGAGCTAAAGATCATCATGGAACTGTGATTGGTTACATCGTGATATAATCTCAGAGCGGGGGTGAGAACTATGGAATTATACAGTAGTGAGAGTGAACCGCCACTTTGATCTGTCTCGCCCATTGAAACCTCCTTCTATTTGACAAGAGCTAACGGCATTACTAGAAGAGGAGGGATTGATGTGCGGGAGATTCTAATTTCTGAAAACGGGAAAATGAATATCGTGGGAGCACCAGTGGAAGGCTGCTGGATAAATGTGGTTGCTCCTGATAGTGGTGATATTGCTTTTCTGAAGAGCCTTGAAATCGATGAAGATTTTGTTTTCGATGCTCTGGACCAGGAAGAGAGAGCAAGATTTGAGCAAGATGAAGAGTTGATTTACGTAATCACAAAACTCCCATATCTTGACTCAGGCGATGAGACAGTTCCGTATAAGACAATGACGCTCGGAATAGCCATGAAATCTGGCTATTTTGTCACAATAAGCGGTTTCGAAAGCGCTATTGTTTCCGATGTGATTGAAGGTCGTGTAAGAGATATATCTACTAAGAAGCGTAATCGTTTTCTTCTAAGAATCTTCGATAGGGCAACGGTTTATTACCTTAGGTATCTGAAGGAAATCCGAAGACTGTCAAATGAAGTCGAATCAGAGTTGCACAGATCAACCAGGAATCAAGAACTTGTGGCAATGTTGAATCTCGAAAAGTCTTTGGTATTCTTTACTACTTCTCTTAGGTCAAACGAGTTGATGTTTGAAAAGCTGAAGAGAGCCAACATTCTGACTTTATACGAGGAGGACGAAGAGCTGTTTGAGGATATTTCCATTGAGAACAGACAGGCTATAGAGATGGCGAATATTTACAGCGACATTCTGGCGGGAATGATGGATGCCTTCGCGTCCGTTATTTCCAACAACCTCAACGTTGTAATGAAGATACTGACAATAGTGACTTTGTCTCTTCAGATTCCAACGCTGGTTGCATCGGTATACGGAATGAATGTCGAACTTCCTTTCATGAACAACAGCTCTATCTTCTACTGGTCAATGGGTCTCTCGGGAGTTGTGGCGTTTCTTGTTGCCATAATACTCTTCAAAATTAGATGGTTTAAGTAGTAGAGCGTAGAGACTTAAGGAGGAAGATCTGAGTCAATGAAGTCAACAGTAATACGGGGGGAATTAGCGCAACTGGTAGGAATAGTCCCAAGACTGCATAGAAGAGAGCCATGCCGGTAGATATTAATAGCGTGACTCTCTTTTTTTGTCCGGAGAGTCTGAATATTTTGTCGTAATAGTGATCTCTATCGCCTGCGAAAGGTGATTTCTTTGCAATAGATCTTCTCAGGAAGCCCACGAAAAGGTCAAGAACTACGGGCCAGCAAATAGCTGCAACTCGAACGAAATTCTGACTGCCCCAAGACTGTATGAGTAACGTTCCCACGAAAGTTCCGGCGATGTATGATCCCTGGTCCCCCATAAAAAGCCTTGCAGGCGGATAATTAAAGATCATGTATCCGGCATAAGCGCCAGCGACTGCAAGAGACATAAGAGGCACAAACCCCGTGAAGAAGGCGAAGACCCCGAAAACAATCATATTAGTTGAGCAAATTCCATCAAGTCCATCCACCATATTATAGGCGTTAACCGTTCCTGCAAAGATGATTGAGAGTATTATCGAATCGACTGTTGAGAAGCCGTAGATTACGAATGCAACGGAGAATCCGACAAGAACATCCACTGCCAGTCTGATCTTTGGAGATATGCCTTTTAGGTCGTCCGCAAAGCCCAGAGTCCACATGATAATTATTGCGGGGAAGAACTCGGGACTCTGAATTAGCCATGGAACGAGCGCAAGTAGAATTGCAGTTCCACCCATATAGCTAATAGGTTTTTCGTGGGGTTTTAGAGTACCTGCTGGCCTGTCCACCAGATCTAGCTTAATGCCAACTCTCCGAAAAAGGAAACATAGTATGGCCGAGAGAACGAGAGCGTAGACAAAAGCCATCATCAGTTGTATTCCAAAGCCTTTTCAATAGTGTGGGCAACGAACTGCTGTTCTTCTTCAGACAGATTATTGAAGAAAGGAATGGCAACCGTTCTTTCTGCAAGCTCTTCAGTTACGGGAAACATGCCATTCTTGAAACCGAACTTTGTCTTATAAAAGGGTTGAAGGTGGATAGGTCTAAAATAGTCTCGGCACTGAACACCATGGTCATTGAGATATTTCATGAAGTCGCATCTCTCTATCTTTTCATCAAGCCTTATGACATATACGAACCAGCCGATACTTGTAGCGTAGTCTGCCACAAAGGGAGTCTCAACCCCATCAATCTTTGAAAGCAATTTCTCGTATCTGTCTGCAACTCTTTGCCTCTTTGCTAGAATTTCATCAATCCTTTTCATCTGCTCTATGCCCAGTGCTGCAGACATCTCGTCCATCCGATAATTGTAGCCCAACCTCACGTGTTCAAGCCATTTTTCTGATGTGCCTCTTCCCTGATTCCTCATGCTTTTCGATAATTCGGCAATCTTGTCGTCGTCAGTGACAATTATTCCACCCTCTCCTGTCGTGATTTGCTTGTTCGGGTAGAATGCAAATGCACCTGCGAGACCGAAAGTGCCGGTTCTTCGCCCCATGAAGGAGCTCCCCAGCGCCTCACAAGAATCCTCTATTATTTTTACACCGTGTCTATTACAGACACCTTCTATCCCGTCCCATTCGAGTGGATGACCGAAAATATCGACCGCCATGAAGACATCAGGAATGAAGGGTCCTAACTCAATTTGACCTGTATTCAAACCGTTTTTCGAATAGTAGCCAAGGGCATCTTCCAAAGTCTCCGGAGATATGTTATATGTTGCTTCATCGATATCTGCGAATACAGGAACGGCACCTTCGTATATTGCAACATTGGCTGAGGACACAAAAGTGAATGAACTTGTGATCATCGTCTGACCCTGTTTCAAGTCGAGAGAGCGAACTATAAGATGAAGGGCGCTTGTTCCGCTGTTAACTGCAACTGCATGTTCGACCCCGACATATTCCGCAAATCTCTCTTCGAACTCCGCAACCTTGGGGCCGATAGATAGGATTCCACTACTCATTAGATCGGTCACAGCGATGATTTCTTTTTCAGTCACGTCGGGTTTGGAAAGGGGAATGAACATCATTTCACCTCCTGGGGAGATTTGGAGAAGAGAGAGAGTAGAAGACCTAACATAAATGACCACAGTGCGGCCAGACCTACCTGAAAATCCTTCGGCAATACGAATGTAAGTGTGTGGGCAGGTATCCAGAACCACGCCAAAGACAACAGAGCTTTGTCAAGGTTCTTCCAGTTCTTTGTTTGAAGAACAAGATTATCAAGTGACCTATGAAAAATGACTAAGAAAACTCCAAATTGAAGATTCATCGATAGAGAGCGGGTGATTGCATTTAGGAGTATGCTTTCTACAAAGACTTGTGGCAGGACTCTATTTATCACCATAGAAGATACGAATCCTTCGTAACCGATGAATGCAATCTTTATGAAGATTGCCAGGAAAGCCCATTCTAGCGCCTTCAAAACCATTACGGAAGCAGAGAGATTTGCCTTAGAACCTGCAATCTTTACGCTGACATAGTCGCCTAGAGTTCCGAGAATTGAGAACTGAATCATTGCAGAAACAAAGGGGAAATCTCTGACAAATTCCACATACCATCTCATCGAAAATCACACCCGGCGCTTATCTTAACTGTGGCATCATCAACTATTTCGGCCGTGATTTTGTTCAGTTCTTCAAAATCGTTGTTATCAACTGCTGTCCTAAGGCGACCGGCTATAGAAAGTAAGGACCTTTCATCCATTGCTTCCTTTGTCTTTAAGCGAAAAATCTTTGGATGTTTCGTCTGAACAAATTCTTCGTTCGTAAGAACAAGTTCCTCGAATAATTTCTCACCCGGTCGAACTCCCGTGTACTTTATTTCGATTTCTTGCTGCGGTACGTATCCTGCCAATGTGATCATCTCGTTTGCAAGAGAAGAGATCTTGACTGGTTCTCCCATATCCAGCACGAAAACATCTCCACCTCCGGAGTAGGCTCCTGCCTGAAGCACAAGCGACACAGCTTCTGGGATAGTCATAAAATATCTTGTCATTCTGGGATCAGTCACTGTAACGGGACCGCCCGACTGAATTTGCTTCTTGAAAAGAGGGATCACGCTCCCACGGCTCCCCAGAACGTTTCCAAATCTCACTATGCCGAATTTTGTTTTGCTCCTCGATGAAATCGATCTGACGAACTCTTCTGCGATTCTCTTCGAAACTCCCATAACCGAACTTGGCTTCACTGCCTTATCCGTTGAGATAATGACCATAGTCTCGACGCCAAATTCGCTCGCCAGACCTGCAATGTTGTAAGTACCAATCGAATTCACCCGAAATGCCTCAGTTGGATTTTCCTCCATCAGAGGTACATGCTTGTGAGCGGCGGCGTGGAAGACAACTTCGGGTTTCATCGTCTCGAATATATACCTCATTCTCGATGAATCGGCGACATCGCAGATCAGTTGACACAGGTTGAGGTCAGGGAACATTGTGCCTATCTCCTGCCTTATCTCATAGATACTGTTTTCTCCCTTTCCAGCTAGCAGGAGTCTCCTGGGTTCGAGAGGGGCAATCTGACGACACAGCTCACTCCCAATGCTTCCTCCGGCACCGGTAATCAGCACGGTTCTTCCAATTATGTAGTCCTTTAGTGAACCCAAATCTATTTGAACACTCTCCCTTCCAAGGAGGTCTTCAATGTTTATCTCTCTCAAATATCCCAGTTTGGCCTTGCCGTCCATTATCTCTGTTATGCTTGGAAGAGTCTGGACTTTTACTTTTTCCACATCGATGCTTGAGAAGATCCTCCTAAGAGTGGCGGCATCGGCAGAGGGGATCGCGATAATCACCTTTCCGACTCCCATCTTGTCAACCAAATCCATAATTTCACTTGTATTGCCAAGTACGGGAACTCCGCGAATTCTCTTTCGAAGCTTTCGAGGCGAATCATCTATGAAACCAACAACAAATCCGTGTTCTGGATGACGAGACAATTCCTCGGCTATTGAAGTTCCGGCGTCACCTGCCCCAACTATGAAGACTCTCTCTGCAGAAGAGACAATCTGATGGTTCCTGCTCAGGATACTCAGCCAGAGAATTCTTGACCATATTATGAGAAATACCGAGATGATGGCTGCCATAGTAGATACTGTGAAGGGTACTGTAAGAAACTTTACATTAAACAGATTTAGAAGTCTCCCCGCAGCAAATCCGATCGCATAACCAAATGCAACTGCCCTGAGTATGATGAAATAATCTCTGAAGTAACTGTAACTCCAGGCTATTCTGTATACTCCATTTAGGATGAGAGAAGCGATAATAAAAATACTAAAATATATCCCGTTACCGAAAAATTGAGGTTCATCCAGGGTGAAGATTCCGTATCTGAAGTACATACCCAATATGTATGCAAAGTATACTATCGCTGAATCAAGAATCAGAAGCATTAGGTTTCTTCTGAAGCTGGATAGTTCGCCGAGTTTTATCAAACTCCTCACCTCATGGAGATTCTAGCACACAAGGTGGTATGTTAGAAGCTTATCAGCTTTCTGAGGCTGTTTTGGACCAGTTTCTAAAAGTCAGTTCACAATGAATCTATCATCTTGATTTGCGACACTTATGGCAGCCTCGGCAGATTTCTCTTTATCTTTTATTTCGAGCATTATGTCGAAATCATAGGGGCGACTCTTCATCAAAAAAGAGTTAAAATGGTCCAAATCGATAGTCTGGGCATGCCTTCCTTTTCGCGATCCTTTTTCTTGAGTGCTGTAGTCGACAATCGGGATGCCGTCTTCTTTAGTCCATGTTGACCGGGACAAATGAAGGGAATCAGCGAAATCTATTCCCCCATCAAGAATCGAATGATGGAAGACATCAAGAAGTATTGGGATGTTTGTCGCATCATGAATCGACATGCAGTCTGCAAGTGAGTAAAGTCTCTCATCATTCTCAATTACCAGCCTAACTCTTATGTCGCTTGAAAGTTCTTTGTACTCATCAACGAATCTACTGACAGCCGCCCTTTTCTCTCCGTATACTCCACCTACATGAATCTGGATTTTTGCACTTCTGTCAAGATTCATGAGATCCAAAACCTTGGCATGATACTTAAGTTCTGCGATGCTGTTATCTACAACCTCGCGCTTAGGTGAATTGAGCAAGACGAATTGATCGGGATGCATCGACACTCTCATGTTGCATCCTCTTATCTTCTTCCCAATTCTTCCAAAGTCATTCCTGAAGAATTCTCCCCAGTCTGTTCTGCAGATTGGATGAGAAGCGAACGGAACGAGATCCGAGGTAATCCTGAAAAAAAGAATATTATTTGCTTTGTTGTAATCGATTATTCTCTCAAGACATGCAAGATTAGCTGCAACTGTTTCTATCAGTCTTCTTTCGCTGTAGGATGCTAATCTGAAGGTTCTTGCCGAGCTGCAGTCAAGAGTCGTATTCATGCAAGGATAACCAATTTTCATATGTGACCTCCTATATATGTATTTTATCCGAAGTCCTGTAGGAAGAATGTATAATTAGTTAAATATCGATTGAGAGGTGAGATTCATTGAGGGTTAAGAAGCAGCAATCTTTCCCAACTATAAGAGTAGTCATTGCAGCCTTCTTTGTACTTTCGGTTTTCCTTCTTGTTCTTTACTTTTTTCAGTCTGGGAAGGTGAAGAGTCTTGAAACAAGAATAGCCAACCTCGAAAGGCATCAAACGGCACTTGAGCTGGAACTTAGTGCAGTTACCGGTGTTCAGCGAACTATGGAAGTAAATCTCTATTACTACAACGAGCTTCTCGACAGAGTTATGAATGGCGAAGTCCTATGCGATACTGAAGCTGTTATACCTGTTGGGCGAACGATCCCTAGTTCCCAGTCACCCATTAACGATGTTATACGGTTGCTAATAAGAGGAGAGTTGACAAAGGCCGAGGAAGATCTAGGGTTCAGAACAGAATTCCCCGGGAGGGAGCTTCAGTTTCTAGGGGCCAGACTTGAAGACGGGGTTCTTCATCTGAAATTCTCAGACCCGTCTGGGTTTACTTCGGGTGGATCATGCAGAGTGAATCTTTTGAGAGCCCAGATAGAAAAAACGGCCCTCCAGTTTGAAATGGTTGAAAGCGTTGTGCTTGAACCAGAAGATATTTTCCATCCTTAATGTTTGGTCACTTAAAAAGGCAGTTTACTTCAAGGTAATGTCCAAGGCAATTGACTTTAACAAATATCCGTGTTATAATATCTACTAAGACATCCGAAATGGATGTCTTCTTTCTTAATAAGGGATAAGTTTGCGCTTCTTGCTCATTCAGAGAAAGATCAAGAGAATCAGGGCCGCACTTAGAATGCCTGCAATCCCCAGACCGTACATTTCCCATTTAGCGAGCCCAGTCAAATAGTGAAATTCTCTAATTCCTCTAATCCATTTTGGAATAGAAGCTATTTGAGAAGCAGTGAACTTCTCTTTTTTGCCGAAAGTTATCCAGACTCTTCCTGGGTCCTTTGCCTCAATCTCGATCGAATACAAGCCATCTTTTGTAAGGGCAGAGTCGTGTCTAACGTAAAGATATGAGAAAGTGTCTCCAAAAAACTCGTACATTATCTCGGGTTCGATGCTCTCTAGCAGGAAGCTTTCATATGCGTTCCCGTCGGGATCATATACAGTAAGCTCAGGTCGAAAAGTCTTAGTGCTCTCCATGCCCTCAATTTCCTTTGGGACTCCGAAAAGCATACGAAATTGCATCCCAATTGAGCCTTCGAACGTGATCACAATTCTTTCTCCTTCTGAGAGAATGTAGTAGAAGATCTGAGACAGATCTATGTCTCTTACAAGGTATGCACCATTCACAAAGTCGTCCGACGATAGAAAGGTTGGGATATGAGCGAACGTCGAAGCCGCAAAGATTATTATCATGGAGAAGAAGATAGCTGTCTTTTTCATAAAGGCCTCCTAATCCTAATTGGAATCAATATAAATAGTCTATCAGTTAGTCTGTCTTTTTTTGATCTTTTGTAGATAGTAGAAGTTGTACTCAAGTAATCAACAACAGAATCAGAAAGGATGGTCATCCCTCTGAAAGGAGGTGAAAGAAGTTCTTCATGAATTCCAAATCATTTTGAGATATTTGGCATCGATTTCCTTTGATCATTTGTAAGTTTAGAACTCGCAAATACGGAAATAATAAGTGTCATTTTGTACGGTCAGTTTGCTGCTGAATCAGCTAGATCACTCTTTCAAAGGAGAGTATCTCAAGAGAGTGCTCTCTCGTAAGATCTCATTGCTCTGGAATCCATTTCGATCTCTCCGATTTGATTGTCAAATGGATCGTGTCTGTAGAACTTCTTCGCCGGTATCAGCGGTGACATGAAGGCGGAATTTGAAATCATTCTGAATGCGTCCAGGTTGCCAAAATAGAACTCCTTGTAAGCCGGAATGTCTTTCCTCGAGCCCCCGAATGAGCAGTCCACGGGTATCCAGCCGAAGGGCTCCAGCCAGATCAGGGCCCAATCGTGAGAGCTTGCTCCCCTGGGAGCTGCAAACCATCCAGACTGCCACCTTGCCGGAATGCCCTTGATTCTGCAAAGCGTTATGAATAAGAGAGCTTTCACTCCGCAGTCTCCTCTAAGTTTAATGGCGGCGAATTCAGAGAGGTTTGGATAAAGGGCATATTCGCTCATGAAAGTATACTTGACGTTTTCGCATATCCAGTTGTAAAAACTCTTTGCTATGAAATAGGCATTTGTCTCACCCCCGGCGATCTCCTTTGCCAGAGATTTCATTAGGGGTGAGAAGACAATATGTGGAGCCCTTTCACCTAAAAAGCTTTGAAATCTTTCGCCGTCGGGTTCGGTACATTCATAGGGGTTAACTGAAGACGAGATTTCCGAAATCTCGTATTCGAAATCGACACTGAACAATGTGTCATGCTTCGAATCTGCCTCCATATACACGGTTCTTTGGGGATAGGCATCAGGCGACAAGAAATAGCTGTGACTTGTCTTGATAATTCTGGTCGACGACACTTGATCACCAATTCTGGACACCGGAAGCCAGCAGCGAAAGAAACTACCCTCAGAACTTCCGACTGCGATCGACGACCTTGCATTGATCTTATACTTAGCAGGTCGTCTGTCTCTTATTAGCCTGTCTATCTCTCTGTGAAGAGAGGCTCTGGTTTCTTCTCTGTCGGTATCTTGCTTTTTCAATCTCTTTCTGTATTCGGGCATTACAAAGAGAAGGTTTTTGTCGAATCTTCTTTCGAAACGTTCTTCGCCATCGAAGACAACTGAATCAAGCTCCTTCGCAGCGCTTAGGGAATCAAACTCCTCTCTTGAGAAATCTAGGAAAATGTCTGAGAGAATTTCATAAGCTTTCGCTGATGTGTACGGGTAATTGTCTTTAAGCCTTAGAATTCTCTCTTTTTCCCACAAGAGCCTCTTTTTCACTAATGAGGGAAGATACTCTTCGAGTTGATGATCAATCTCCTTTAAAGCGCCCCTGTAATCTCCAGTTGATTCGAAATAACTAATCTTTTCCGGAAGCTGTGCCGCCAGAAATTCCATCTCATCCCCTCCCTGCCCGATTCTAATCTGACTCAAGTCGATTATAGCAGCAGGAGAGATTCAGAAAAAAGGCGGCCTCTTCTTCGAGGCCGCTATTCTTTTGAGATATAAGGGGTGGAATTTTCTCCACTGAATTGAGTGCAGCAAAACTATGCCAAAATCACCAGCTGTATCCTTCTTCTTTTCGAGCAGTTCTAAAAAGTCCTTATAGTAGGCTTAGCAGAACTGCCGACGACTATTCTGCCTACAATACTTTCCCGTACCCAGAAACCGGACCATAAGACCAAAACTGTTCAACCAGCAATTTGGGGCAAGAGAAGATGGAGAATTATGAATAAGAAACATGAGTTCTTTGCCATATAATCTGAGTTATGGCGATGGTTTTTTCTGCGTTTGATAGTGAGAAGTGCTGATCAACAATAACTTAGGAGTTCAGGAGGTGCAATAATGGCTGAAATCGCTCTAAACAAGACTGTTGCGGATTTCTCGTTGCCCGACCAAAATGGGAAAGAGGTGTCTCTATCGGAATTTTCCGGCAAACGAGTCGTGCTGTATTTCTATCCCAAAGATAATACCTCTGGGTGCACTCTCGAGGCAGAAAGTTTTAGGGATCTGAAGGACGAATTTGCGGAGAAGAACACAGTTATCATAGGAGTTAGCAAAGATCCTCAGAAATCGCATGCGGGCTTCTCACTAAAGCTTGATCTGAACTTTTCTATTTTGAGCGATAAGAACGGAGAGATTCATCAGATGTTCGATGTAATTAAGCCGAAAAAGATGTATGGGCGCGAATACTTGGGGACTGAGAGATCCACATTTATCATTGATGAGAACGGAGTCTTAGTCAAAGAGTACAGAGGTGTCAAAGCAAAAGGCCATGCACAAGAAGTTCTGGAATTTATAAGCAATCTGCAGTGATCTAGAGAGCAAACTTATAGCACACTTTTGTCCACGCTTTCTCAAATCCCTCTTCGATATAGAGAGAAAGGGCTTTTTCGTTTTCTGCGTTTACTGAAAGGGTGCTTTCGAGGCCCAAATCAAGAGAAAGAAGCAATGCCTTTCTTAACAAGAGCCTTCCATAGCCCTGTCCCTGAAAACTAGGCAAAACTGCCAAAGGACCTATCTCCAGAAGTCCATCCTCATTTACCTCCGAGCAGAGCAGACCAATTGGTTCATTAACTCTTATCATAAGCTGTATGCCAGAGCTCGGGACGTTACTACTCAAGAGAGAACTTCTCAACCATTCTTGATTGATATCCAGATGGCCGGCTATTTCAGCGAAAGCCGAGTTGATTATGTTGCAGTAGATCTCTCCGTGAGTCTCAAGATCGAAATCTATGAAATGGATTTCCTCGGGCATTTCTAAAGAAACTCTCTCTTGCTTTCTCTTCAAGATAAAAGAGTACCTTTCCAAAGAGAAACCGATTTCCTCGAGGATACTCTGAATAGGTTGCTCAGGTGAGACAAATAGATAGACCTCGTCGATTTCTGATGTCATACCTTTTATGGCATTTAGTAGAGATCTGTAGACTTCCACTTGTGAAGTCACCGAATGAAAGATCATGAATCTTCCCTTTCTCGCCTTTCTGTAGTGATCTTCAAGAATTAGCGAAGCTGCTCCGACGAGACTTCCGTCTTCCCTCGAAATCATTATAGAAGGATGATCCTCATCGGCAACGAACTCATCTGATGGAAGATAGGAAGAATCGTGTTCAGGGCCAAACGCCCGGCAGTACTCGATGAACACTCTCAAATCTGAATTTTCTATCTTCTTAATCAACGGAGACCTCCTGGGCGAAATGTTACACAAGAATTCTACACAAAAAAGCAGAGGAATCGGGTCACATCTGCACTTCCTTCAATGTAATTGAATTTCATCTTAAGAGGCTGTTTTCGAACCAAATTGCTTTTGCTACCTCGCAAGTGATGTTTTCCGATCCCAGTAAATGTGTTACGTTAAGGTTCAACCCCATCAGTGCACAATTAAAGGAGAGGCAAAACAAGAAGTGTATAATTATTATACACGGAACGTCAGTAACTTGAGGTGGTGATTCTATGGGTTTTGCTGTCAGGAGAAGCAAGAGGCCCAGAATAGGACATATTAGAAATAATTTCATAAGAGCGTCGGTTCTCTTTGCAATAGTAACACCTGCGTCAATTTACGGCATTGCGGCTTTTCTTGGTGCTGGAGAGAGGCTTAGCGGTTTTGGATGGCTTTTGGTAGTTTTGATAGCCTTCTGGGTATTGGTAGGAGCAATCTGGATACTATCCCTGAAGGCCTATATGGAGGTTCGTAAGCAAATCGGGAGGAAATGGAACGCTTTCAGAAGCAGAAACCTTAGGCCAGCGGGAATGATTTTCAACAGATCTCAGGTTAGTCCCATAAGAATGAAATCAACCTGACTTCCGCTTGCTCATAAACCATTCATATAGTTCCGGATCAGAGTAAGTTTCTGTCCATGAATCGTGACCGGCTTCAGGATATATCTTGAGCATAGGATTTCCACCGGCATCTTTCAGCGTTCTTATAAGTATCCTGCTTTCTTCGGCTGAGACTATGTTGTCTTTTCCGCCATGGAAGGCCCAAATAGGCAAATCCTTGATTTCAAGTACTCTCTCCGGGAAGCCCAGTATTCCAAGGCCACCCCCGCAAACTGGAGCTATTGCCGCAAAGAGATCGGGATACTCTACAGCCATGTGCCATGTTCCAAACCCACCCATTGAGAGTCCGGTGAGGTACATCTTTGAAGAGTCAACTCTATACTGTTTTACGACAGTGTCCAGCAGGAATTTCAGATCTTGAAGTCTGTTAAGCCACCAATCATTCTCCGGACATTGTGGCGAGATCGTTATGAAGGGAAAGTCGGCCATTTCACTCACGATCCTGGGTATTCCGTGTTTCCTGAGCAATTGGAGATTGTCGCCTCTCTCGCCGGCTCCATGAAGGAAAAGTATCAGAGGCCAGTCGGCTTCTTCAGAGGTGTATTGCAGAGGGAGGGATAGCAAGTAGTCTAGCCGTCTGTTAAGCGAGTAAGCAATTCTTGATGAATGGAGTTCCATAAATGCACCTCCTAACAGTCTTCATTCTACAGCATAGCATTAGGAACTGAGAATTCCTTGATCCATTCATAGTGCGTAGCCATATTTTAGGACGGCAAATAAGTGATGCTTTTAGACCAAGTCCGCTTCATCAAACGCCGGTTCGCGGGTTCCTTATAGAGTCCGCCGAGCTCTTGGTCATTGTTGGCGAAGTACGTCTTCCCACAAAACAATATCTTGGCTCCCCTTTCTGAATTATCAATGATTCTTCTTCTAGATTTGAAGATGCCAAGTGGCTTCGTGAAAGTGTTTGCAGGACTTCCCGCCTGTAATGAACTTCTCATGATCAGCAGAGTTCGGAATAATCCTCAACCTTCTCTTGCCCTGAAGACTAACTGTCCTGCCAGAAACGTCTCTTCTACTTCCAGTTCTCTGTTAAGTAGAACAAGATCAGCAACGAATCCCTCTTTGAATCTGCCTCTATTGGATACTCCGAGGTTTTGAAGAGCGTTATATGAAGTTACTTTAGCAAGTTCTTGAAGACTGCAGTCAGTCCAGTTGCGGAAATTTCTTGCAGCCTTCTCCATAGTGAGAGTGCTTCCTGCAAGAGTTCCATCTTCAAGTGTTGCCATGTCGCCTTTGACTTCCACTTTTAAACCCCCGAGATCATACATTCCATCACTTAGACCGGTAGCATCAAGAGAGTCAGTGACCAAGATAATTGATTCGCTGCCACGTATTTTGTGGACCATTTGGACAAACTCTGGCGCCGTGTGAATTCCATCTACTATCATCTCCAGCTTCAAAGGTAACAGGAAAGCTGCCCCGACACAACCGATCTCTCTGTGGTGAAGAGCATTCATACCGTTAGGAAAGTGAGTCATCCTTCTGCAACCAGACTCATAAGCTTCTCTGATCTGAAGATAAGTAGCATCTGTGTGCCCTATCGAGACAATTATCTCATTCTTCAGAATTTCGGGGAGGACCTCTTGAAAGCCCTCGATCTCCGGAGCCATAGTAATCAGTACTACGATATCGGAAAGCACTGATCTCAGCTCGCTAATCGTTCCTGGTCTGATTACTGCGGGATTCTGAGCCCCTTTCTTCTTAGCGTTAATAAACGGGCCCTCGTAGTGCACTCCTCGGACGGCTGTTCTGGGTCTTTCACTAACATAGGATGAGACTAGGTCAGTCACTTTTCTCATTTCATTTGAATCTGCAGACACCGTCGTGGGTATTAGAGAAGTTACACCATGAGCTTCAGCAAATCTCTCCCACTTTTCTAGATCTGCTTTAGTCATCGTCATGCAGTTAATTCCAATCGCACCATGTGAATGTGTATCGACAAAGCCAGGCATAGCTATTGAGCTGAATTCTCCTCCGGTTTTTGCAATTGATTCGATCTTTGTTCCAGATATTCTGATATTTGCCGTGTATTCCCCATCTACTGGATCAACAACAAGAACCCTTTCCAGTTCCATTCATGTCATCTCCTTTCATGACTCAATTATTACATCTACTAGGAGGTATCTGGGCAATCTGTGAGAAAAACAGATACGCCGAGGCAGCTGGTAGGTGTGTGCCAAGAAATGGGTTGTCCGGCGATTGTAACCTTTCGCCGAGGAGAGAGTCTGTTCTTCGTTATTTGTCAAGACAAGAACAAAGAGCAGGCTGCTGAAACAAGTTAAGATATGTGGCGTTGTCGCAATAACCAAAGGCTGTCATCTGCAGAGCCTATACTGAAATGACACCCGTTCAGGGGTTTTGCACAAGATCTCGCGGTTCTTTGCCGGAGAAGCGGCACTCGCCGAAGGCGAGACTGGCCAGGGGGAGCCTGTCTGGCTTCTCTATCTCTCTTTTTCTTGTGCGAAGCTCTTGACTTGTCTTATCTAAGTAAAGAGATGCTGAATCGAGTTCTGAGGGTGACGCTTTGTCTGGAGTCTAGGGTCTCGGATGTGGTGAAGAGGAGACAATTTTCTGCGGTCATCCCGTGCACCAAACGAGTTTGGAACAATGTTCTCGAACTTCTCTCTCTTCTTCCATGCTCCTGGCGTGTAACATAAGCATCAGCCTCACTTCCTGCCGGAGGCAGTATCACTTCTGGTTCCGTTTGAGAACGGCGGAACGCTAACAGCTAACGGTTTCACCCTGATCTTGGTGGAACAGAT